>JBNVCD010000069.1:0-6081 GCA_050410875.1 Bathyarchaeia archaeon
AACTTTTGATGTGCTAAAGCTATCCCTCCCAGACAAACAGATACTCGAGCGCCTACCAATTAAAGAAGGCAACTTTGTAGTCGTAACCGGCGGAAAAAACATAGGCATTCAAGGAAAAATCGTAGAAATCGAAAAAGCTGTTGGCAAAAAACGGCGAAACGCGCTAGTAATCGTCGAAGACGCCAAAGGTGCCCGTTACCAAACAATCCTTGACTTCATATTCTCCTTAGGACAAACTCAACCACTTGTAACTTTACCACAGGAGGCGGAAGCAGTTGTCTGAAGAAGCTATCCTCAAGAAGTGGGAAGAACAACCAATGCTCCGACCTCGCATAGAGAAAGTTGTTGTTAACTTGAACGTCGGCAAATCAGGCGAACCACTAGAGAAAGCCTTCAAAGTTCTCAAAGAAATCGCCGGCCAAACACCAGTTAAAAAGAACGCCAAAAAAAGCATACGCGATTTTGGCATTCGACAAGGCGAACCAATTGCCTGCGTAGTCACATTGAGGCGGCAGAAAGCAATCGATTTTCTCAAGAAAGTGTTGCCCGTCGTGGACAACAAAATTTCCCACAAATCTTTCGACGACAGAGGCAACTTCGCATTCGGCTTAACCGAACACATCGAGATCCCCGGCGTCAAATACGACCCCGACATCGGCATATTCGGCATGGACATCTGTGTTACCCTCAATCGACCAGGCGACCGCGTAAGCGACCGCCGAAAACAAAAAGCAAAAATCGGTCACAAACACGTGTTAACGGTGGAAGAAGCAATTTTGTTCACCAAACAAACCTTGGGAGTTGAAATTGTTTAATTAGAGGGAAAACAATGGCTAAGCAACAAGTAAAGAAAGAACGGAAATACGGCAAAGGCGCCAGACCCTGCCACAGATGCGGCGCATACGGTCCAGTTATTCGACGTTACAATTTATATATATGTAGACACTGTTTCAGAGAAGCTGCGCCAAAACTTGGCTTCAAAAAATATGAATAACGAGGTAGAATGTAATGGACACTTTAGCAAATGGCTTAACCACCATAATAAACAACGAGATGCGCAACAAACGCGAATGTGTAATCAGTCCTGCCTCTAAACTTTTAGGCCGCGTGCTACGTATAATGCAGCTTAACGGTTACATAGGTGAATTTGAATTCATAGATGACGGTCGCTCTGGCAAATTCAAGGTTCAACTTATGGGCAGAATCAACAAATGCGGCTCCATTAAACCCCGCTTCCCTGTCCAGGTCGACGAATTCGAAGAGTGGGAGAAAAAATTCTTACCCTCAAGAAACGTCGGCATCCTCGTCGTTTCAACATCAAAAGGCGTAATCGCCCACAAAGAAGCTCAAGAAAAGAACGTTGGCGGCAGACTGCTAGCTTTCGTTTATTAGGTGAACTAATTATGCGACTACCCGAAATTTCCCGAACAATTCCAATTCCTGACGGGGTAGTGGTAACCGTAGACGGCAAAAAAGTCACGGTTAAAGGCAACAAAGCCACACTCTCCCGTGATTTCTCCAACACCAACATCTCAATTGAGACTGACGGCAAAACAGTCCGTGTTAGCGCAAAATGGCCCCGCAAAAAAGAATCTGCATTAGTGGGCACAGTTGAGTCACACATCAAAAACATGATAGTCGGCGTCACCAAAGGCTTCACCTATAAAATGAAAATTGTGTTCTCTCACTTTCCAATAACTGTAAAAATTCAAGGTAAATCCGTTTTGGTTGAAAACTTTACCGGTGAACGACGAGCACGGAGCGCCAAGATCCTCGGTGATGTTAAAGTTAAACTTGACAATGACGACCTGATTGTTCAGGGTGCTTCACTGGAAGACGTGAGTCAAACAGCCGCAAACATTCAGAACATGACAAGAGTCACCAATAAAGACCCCCGTGTTTTCTTAGATGGCATTTTTGTTTATGAACGGAATGAAGGAATGGATTAAGATGACTGAGAAGAAAGAGCTTACAGTGAAAAACGCGCTTAAAGTGCGAGCACGCGCCAAAAACAAAAAACCCGCTTTTGTGCGCCCTGAAAGTTGGCGATACGACAAGCTCAGTCCAAATTGGCGCCGCCCACGCGGTTTAGACAACAAAGTCAGACGCAAAATCAAAGGTTGGCCACCTGCCCCAACTGCAGGATACAGAGGTCCAAAAGTCGCACGCGGTTTACATCCCTCTGGATACGAAGAAGTCATAGTTCACAATGTCGCAGAAGTCAGCAGAATTAACGCTGAAACTCAGGCTGCACGTATCGCCCACACAGTAGGCAAGAAAAAACGTGTAATGATAATCGCTGAAGCTAGGAAACTTGGCGTAACTGTATTGAACGCTAAAGAAGTCAAAGAACCTGTTAAAGAAGCAGCTGAAGCTGAACCCAAAGAAACTACGTCCAAGACAAAGGAAGGTAAAGCCGAGGCTGTACCGAAAGAAAAATCAAAAAACAACAAACCTCAGGAGGAAACTGAGAAACAATGACAAACTTGACTAATCAGCGACGATTAGCCGCTGAGATTATGAAAGTTGGACGCAACCGTGTTTGGATCGACCCAACCCGAATTTCAGATGTCGAATCAGCCATCACCCGCGAAGAAATTCGCAAACTAGTCCACGAAAAAGTGATCGCTACATTGCCCATCCAAGGCGTCAGCCGTGGCCGAGCTAAAACTATCCAAGCAAAGAAACGCCGAGGACGACGCAAAGGTCCAGGCAGCAAAAGCGGTACACCCAGGGCAGTAATATCCAAGAAAGACGCTTGGATGACCAAAATTCGTTCTTTACGCCGTCGACTCCGCGAACTCAAAAATAGCCGAATCATAACCGAGAGCAATTACAGGGAACTGTACATGATCGCTGGCAGCGGAAGATTCTCTTCCATTGCTGACCTAGAGCGTTACATAAAAGCTCATGACATGTGGAGGAAGCGTTAATGGCAAAGAGTTCACGCTATCGAGTACAACTGCGGCGTCGTCGAGAGAGAAAAACTGACTACCATGCCCGGAAGGCATTTGTGCTTTCTGGTAAACCCCGGTTGGTTAGCCGCAGTTCCTTAAAGAACACCACCGTCCAAATTATCATAGCTAAACCTCACGGAGATGAAGTTTTAGCTTCTGCGCACACCCACGAGCTTGCAAAGTACGGCTGGAAGGCAGCCACAGGTAATCTCCCTGCTGCTTACCTAACCGGTTTACTATGCGGTTTGAAAGCTAAAGCCAAAGGAGTTACCGAGGCGATTTTAGACATAGGGTTGGTTTCGCCTACAAAAGGATCCAAAGCTTTCACTGTTTTAAGTGGCGTTGTAGATGCAGGTCTATCGGTACCTCACGATGACGAGAAAATCCTCAAGGAACGCGCCGAAGGTGAACACATAGTTTCATACGCTGAAGGTTTAGGTGCTCCTGAAGGGTACAGCCCGAAATTTTCAACGTACCTCGCCAAGGGGCTTTCACCTTTAGCGTTAACTGAACACTTCGCGGAGGTTAAAACTGCAATATTAACTGCTTTCGGCGTCACCCCCAAAGTTGAATCTGCAGCTAAAGCCAAACCTAAAGTTGCTGCTAAACCTGAAGCTAAAGCCAAACCTGAAGCAAAAATTGAACCTAAACCTGCACAGAAAAGTGACGCTAAAGCTGAAGCTAAAGAAGTTGCCCCCTCAACTGCGGTGAACGCTACATCTGAAACTGACGCCGCCGCTCAACCGAAAAAAGCCAAGGCTGCTGCTAAACCAAAGAAAACTTCAGATGCCAAACTAGCCGACGGTGAAGCTAAATCCAGTCAGAAAACTAGTGTAAAAAAGACTGCTAAAACTGGTGGGAAGAAAGAATAATGTCAAGAGAAAGAGATAGAGACGAACGTCCAAAAGTTAACTTAGAAGCTTGGGTTCCCAAAACCCGTTTAGGTAAAATGATCCAAGAAGGCAAAATCACCTCAATTGAAGAAGTTTTCCTGAGCGGTATGAAAATCAGCGAACCCCAAATTGTAGACGCGTTGATCCCTGACCTACAAGAAGAAGTCATAAACATCAACTTAGTTCAGAAACAAACTGACGCAGGTGAGAAGTCACGGTTTAAAGCTATTGTCTGCGTTGGCAACCGAGACGGCTACATCGGCTTAGGACAAGGCAAAGCCAGCCAAGTTCGCAACGCCATAGAAAAAGCCGCCGCAGATGCCCGCCTGAACATAGTCCCAGTTAAACGTGGCTGCGGAAGCTGGGAGTGCGGTTGCGGCCGAGGGCACTCAGTTCCTTTCCAAATCGAAGGTAAATGTGGCAGTGTCCGCGTAGTAGTGGTTCCTGGTCCAAGAGGCTTAGGAATAGTCGCCAGCGAAGTTGCCAAAATCATCATGGGTCTAGCAGGCGTCAAAGACCTTTGGACTCGAACTTACGGTTCAACCAGAACAATTCCTTCGTTTGCCTGCGCCGTATTTGATGCTCTCAAGAAGACATATAATTTGATCACTCCAGCGGATTGGGTGAAGTAAAATGGCAGAACAGCAAACTCAAACTTGCAAATGTATTATTGTTGTGAAAGTGCGCGGCGACATCAGTGCCCAACGTGAGGCAAAAGAAACATTGGACATGCTGCATCTGAATCACACTAACCATGCGATAATAATCGACAACAGACCTGCCTTCTTGGGCATGCTACAACGTGTCCACAACTATGTGACTTGGGGTGAAGCCTCAAAAGAGACTGTGGCGCTCATGCTCAAGAAACGCGGCAAGTTAACCGGCGGCAAACAACTAACCGAAGAAAACGTACAGGTTCTTGGCTACAAATCAATTGACGAACTCGCTGACGCCATATTTAACTGCAAGACACAACAGTGGAAACTTGGCATGCAGCCTGTTTTCAAATTGCACCCCCCAAAGAAAGGTTACAGAGGAAAAACCAAGAAAAGCTTCAAAGCAGGCGGAGAAGCAGGTTACCGAGGCGAAGCCATAAACGAGTTAATAAAACGCATGGTCTAAGAGCTACCACTGTTTTCTTTTTCCGTTTTAATTTTTCAAATCCAAACAAACCACCGTTTTATCATTTTAAACTGGGTAAACGGTAAGTATCCACACACGGTTAATCCCAAAAATCATCCAAGCAGTTTCTGTACAATAGGCGTAACTTCTGGCGTTAGACGGCGCAACACCAAACGCAGAGGATAATTCTTAAATCCCCCACCATGATACAGTAAACAACTCTGAGGCATCAAAATGGTAAAAATGAACTTCGGCGGAGTAGAAGAAGACGTCATAACACGCGAAGAATTTCCTATACAAAAAGCACAGCAAATCTTAAAAAACGAAGTGGTTGTCTCGCTTGGTTACGGCATTCAGGGCAGAGCCCAAGCCCTTAACATGAGAGACAACGGCATAAAAGTAATAGTTGGACAAGAAAGTACAGGTGTCCACAAACCCTATTATGACCTAGCAGTCCAAGACGGCTGGGTGCCTGGAAAAACACTTTTCTCCATGGAGGAGGCAGCTAAAAAAGGCACGATCAAAATGTTCCTACTTACAGATGCAGGACAAAAAGAAGCGTGGCCAACTATCAAAAAAACCCTCAAGAAAGGAGACGCCCTCTACTTTAGCCATGGGTTCTCTGTTGTATACAAAGAACAAACAGGTGTAGTGCCTCCCAAAGACATCGACGTTATCCTCGTTGCGCCCAAAGGCTCAGGCACATCTGTAAGACGCAACTTTGTTGATGGCGCAGGCATAAACAGCAGCTTTGCAGTTTTCCAAGACGCAACAGGCAGAGCCGAAGACCGCGCAAAAGCAATAGGCATAGCCATAGGTTCAGGCTACCTGTTTCCCACAACCTTCGAAAAAGAAGTCTACAGCGACCTCACAGGCGAACGTGGTGTCCTGATGGGTGCGCTTGCAGGTATCATGGAAGCACAATATAACACCCTGCGCGAGCGTGGGCACAGCCCAAGCGAAGCCTTCAACGAAACGGTTGAAGAACTCACCCAAAGCCTCATCAGGCTAGTCGACGAAAATGGGATGGACTGGATGTACTGCAACTGTAGCGAAACTGCCAGAATCGGCGCCCTCAGATGGAGAAACCGTTTCCGCGAAGCCACTAA
>JBNVCD010000069.1:6091-7529 GCA_050410875.1 Bathyarchaeia archaeon
CACTAAACCTCTATTTGACTCTCTTTACGACTTAGTCGCAGCAGGAGAAGAAACCCGCATCGTCCTCCAAAAAAGCAAAGAACCAGACTATAGGCAGAAACTTGCTGAAGAACTCAAAGAGCTTGGCAATTCTGAAATGTGGCGTGCAGGCGCAACAGTACGTTCACTCAGACCAAAGAAACCCAAGACTGAATAAAGCCTTCTTTTCCCTTTTTCTTTTCATTTTAGTTTAAACAAGTTTTTCTTTTCTCTGGTGCGCTAACCTTTTATGCAACCGCTAGCCGCTTGCTCAAAAGAAGGTGTACGAGTCCTCCCATGAACTTTGCAGCTGTAGCCGCGTTAACAATCTTCGCTGTAACCTTAGTTTTAATGATTAAACGCCCACGCGGTTTAAGGCTAGGCTACGCCGCAAGCATAGGCGCCATAGCCTCTGTGTCTTTGGGCACTGTATCGCTGGGGGACGCAGCAGCTGCTTTTATGGATATTTGGGACGCTGCGCTAGCCTTCATAGGTATTGTTGCCCTGTCAGTAACATTGGACGCCATGGGCTTTTTCAAATGGGCTGCGATGCGAGTGGTAAAACTCGCAGCTGGAAGCGGAATACGCCTTTACTTTTATGTTTCCCTTTTAACAGCCACCGTAAGCATATTGTTTGCAAACGACAGTGCCGTATTAATTTTGACTCCTATTGTGCTAGAAATCGTCAGTCAACTGAAAATTGATGAAAAAGGCAGACTTGCCTACCTCTTCTCTGCTGGACTCATTGCAGATACTGCAGCCATGCCGCTTATCACCAGCAACCCTATTAACATTGTAAGCGCCGATTTTTTCAAATACAGCTTTGTTGACCACCTAATCTTTATGGGGCCCGTTGCCGTAGCAACGGTTGCAAGTAGCATGTTGTTAGTTTATGTCTTTTTTAGGAAAAAAATCCCCAAAGTCTACGACGTCAAACTTGTAGATGTTTTGATTGGAGGCTCGCAACCTATTGCGCCTACTTTGTTGAAGTTAAGCATTGGTACCTTAGTTGCAATTGATGTAGGTTACCTTTTAGCTTCGTGGAGTCGAATTCCTGTTTCGTGGGTTATCTGTTCAGGTGCGCTGTTTCTCATAGTGGTTTACTGGGTTTCTCTGCGAGGCGTAACACCGTTCAATGGTGAAAAGAAGGGTTTGAAGCGTTTAGCCAAAGAAATCAACTGGGACATCGTGCTTTTTATGCTCAGCATTTTCCTTGTAGTTCAAGGTTTAAAGAATATAGGTATAACCGGCTTATTATCCTCAATTTTAATTGCAGGCAGCATGTTTCCAGCTGTTTTAGGTGTATTAGTCCCAAGTTTAGTGGTGACGATCGGCGCGAGTTTCATGAATAATTGGCCTATGACAATTTTGGGTATGCTTAGCGTTAAAGAAGCAGTAGCAATGTCAAATTTAAGCGGGC
>JBNVCD010000006.1:0-370 GCA_050410875.1 Bathyarchaeia archaeon
ACATGACCCCAGCAAGGCTAAAACCAAAAAATGGCTTGTTGGCAGAAACAGCCTAAACACAGTGATTCTTGCCAAAGGCATGTTTACAGACAACTTGTATGTTATTCAGGATGGCGTAGTTATACATGAAAAGTCTATATCTTGGCGTAACAAGATTCGAGGCGGTTAAATGCAACCAGTCAAATTTAATGGTTTACTCAAAGAATTTATAGAAACCCCAAAAAATGTTGAGTTGTCTACATTCATACAGCAACGCCTCAATCTTGAAAAGTACAAAGCAAACGCACTATCTGAAAAGATTGAAAGCGCTTTAGGAATAACTGAAATACGAGAATTAACTCTAAAAAAACGAAACAGTGTTGCTACCGCG
>JBNVCD010000006.1:380-3568 GCA_050410875.1 Bathyarchaeia archaeon
ACCTAACCAAACTAAAAGAACTGCAGATACGTTTAATATTTACTCTCTTGACGTCCTTTCTGGACGCGAGTTTGAACTATTTCTCAAGTGGCTATTTGAAGAAATGGGTTTTTCAGTCCAATTAACTAAACTTGTAGCCGATTCAGGTGTAGATTTGGTTTTGTCAAAAGATAACAAAAAAATTGCGGTGCAAGCTAAACGGTATAAGCGAAACATCAAAGTTTCGAACTCAACGGTACTTAAAACCCATGGAGGAAGAGACATTTACGGTTGTGATGAATCGCTTATAGTTACCACTTCGTATTTTACAACTCAGGCAATTGAAGATGCCAAGAAGTTGGGAATTATATTATGGGATCGTGATGATCTCTCAGCAAAAATTGACAGTATAAATGAAAAAATTAATAGTATTCGGGCAAAACCTGTTTTTCCCGCTTTTCATTTGTCACTGTACAAAAGTCTATTAAGCCTACATCAATTTGGCGGTGTCTTTTTCATTGAATCAAAAGAAAATGGCAAGTATCACATACACAGACATGGAATACGTTATCCTCTGGTGTCTTTTCAAGCTCGAGGACTCAATAAAGTAACCAAATGTGTACTGAGAATGAGAGGCAACAAACCAGTCAGAGAAAACGAGGGCGCGGTGTTGATCTACAGTGATAGTCATTACACATATGGGAGCGAAGAAGTTGCCTACACGAAAGTAATTGAGTGTTTGAACCAGTTTCTTTAATACGTATGTACAATTCGCCGAAAAGTATCCATTGAACTTTTTATATTTCGAATAGTTGAGTGTTCTGCAGTAACAGACGCAAATTGAGTTTTATGCAATTTGATTTTATGCCTTATCTCCAATAAATTGCTGGAAGATGCCTAAAAAGAGTCTTTTGCCAATTTCCATCTATAAAACAAGAACCTTCCGAGAATAAACAATCACCCGCAAGACCTCGTCAAATTAGAAAACAATACAATTAACGACCTTTCATTATTCTATACCATAATCGACAGGCGTTCTGACTCAGGTTAGAACAGCCATAACAAAAACAGATAACCACTAGCACACACAAATAAATAACTGAATTTTCTGCACACACACCAACTTTCATTTTCTATTAACCCACAGAAAAACCTCTGAAACAGACCTACTACTTTTATTTGGTGTACCAACCGCGGAAACAGACCCGCCATACAACACTCTTAATGTGGCGTAGCTCAGGAGTTTATCATACATACCAAAAATTCATAAATGCTCCTTTTCATAGAAAAGAACGCCTCTCTAGAAACTGGAAAATATCCTTAGTTGGTCGTGAAAGCCTGTCTGAAGATAGATATCACCCTAGTTATCAGAATACAAGCGAATACCGCAGGGCTCAAGAGCAAGAAAGCCACATGGTGCGTGGTCTTGCAACTTCTAATGCACCCACAACCCAGAAGGAAAAAGAAACAAAAACTACGCCATCATCTCCTGAAACCCAAAACCCCAACCTTGAACTGATAGAGAAACTAATTTCTATCCTTAACGAAGAGAAAAAATCCCAAATTTATCAATCAACGGAAAACCAAAGCTCCCTTGGCAAAATTCTCAACATCTCAGAGAACGTGGCGACAATAAAATACGCGAGATCGGCACAATTCGATGTAGGCGAAGATGTTAGATGCATCAAAGGCGAAACAGTCGTAGACGGGCAGATTTCTGACGCAACGCACAATTTTCTCTGGGTTAGCTTCAAAGAGAACCACAACCTCTCTGAGAATGATGAAATCAAAATTATCAAAATCGAATCAGCTGCATCTTATGATCTTCAACTGGACCTTCTGGAAAACATTAAAAAGGGAAAAATACCGCATACCAAGCCTCCAGTAGAATTTTTCGTGTCCACAAAAAAACTTGATGCGTTACCGGACGATGCATACAGAAACAAATTATCTGACTGCAAAGACGTCGCGGATGACAAAAATCTTGATGATTACCAAACGAAAGCAGTTGAAAACGCCATATCACTAAAAGAGGGTGAATTCCTCCTTATCATTGGTCCGCCAGGAACAGGAAAAACAAAAGTCATAAGAAAAATCGCATATGAATTAATGAACAGAGGCAACCGCGTTCTCATAACCTCTCACACCAATCTGGCAGTTGACAACGCATTACAAGGATTACCTGTTAGCGATACATTAAGAATTGGCAAACCACACAAGGTTAACACCCTTTCAAGAGACTACCTTCTCAGCTCCAGAGCAGAAAATTCAGAAGGCAAACTGTTTAAGGAAATAAACAGGGAGCTCGAACAAAAGATCAAAAGAAGAAGAGAACTCCAGAATAACTCACAAAATAAAACGCAACAATCCAGAATTGAACTTGCAGACCTGAACAAGCAAATTAAGGAACTTGAAGCTAAAAGAAACAGCATAGTCAAAGATAAACGTAGAGAACTTCTAGAAAAAACACCTATTATAGGCTCCACAATTATCGCGTCTTGCCTTTCACCAATGGCCGAAGTGAAATTTGATACTGTAATAATCGATGAATGTAGCCAAGCATCAATTCCATTGGCATTATTAGCAATGCTCAAAGGCAAAAAATGGATCCTTGTGGGAGACCATAAACAGTTACTGCCTATTTTCAAAAGCTTACCAAATGAAGAGCAACGTAAACTGTTAGAAGATCTAAGCGCTTTTAATCATCTCATAAAAAAGTACAATCAAAGAAGCACTTGGCTCAAATTTGCGTACAGAAGCAACCCAGAAATAGTCGAGTTCCCCGCAAAGTACGTCTACGAAGAAAAAATTGAACCCTACAACAAAGACGAATGCGCCAAAATAAAATTACGCCTAAAGAAGCAACTTTCAGCAGCAGACAAAATGTCTACTATCATAGACCCTGACAAACCGGTGGTTTTCGTCCATGTGGACGGAAAAGAGGAAGAAGTTGGTTCAAAACTCAACGAAACAGAAGTAGAGGTCTGCTCCGAAATCGTAAAAATGCTACGGGAACACGGAATAGAACGTAAACAAATCGGCATAATAGCCCCATACCAAAAACAAGTAAAGAGGTTGAAATCAAAAATCAACGACGGGGCAGAGGTCAGTACCGTCGATTCCTTCCAAGGGAAAGAAAAAGACATAATAATTTTCAGTGTCACAGCAACCAACAAGTATTCACTAGAGTTTGTTTCAAATGTCAACCG
>JBNVCD010000006.1:3578-10994 GCA_050410875.1 Bathyarchaeia archaeon
CGGTGCAAACTAATCGTGGTTGGAAACGGGAAAGCGATAAAAGAAAACCTAAAAGAAAAAAGTGAAGGCGGACTCATCAAATGTTTGCTACCTAAATTCTTAATACATGTATACAACAAAGGAGAAGACAAAATATTACTCTGGCACAAAAAGCAGTAGAAACAAAAAGAAACAGCTTAATCTTTTTCTTCTGTCGTCAAAAACAAGTCACCTAAAATCTTCAGCGGCTAAGTAGAACCTATGTCTTCCTCTGTCAAAGGCGCCGTAACTTTCACAAACAGAGGCGCACTTATCTTTCTCATGTCCACAAAACGGGCAAGGCGCCAAATTCTCTTTTTCATCAACTGAACTTCAAACTCTCAATCAAACACAAAGCCTAAAATCAACCCTGACTCATATTTTTGTTATTTGCTGTGTTGGTGAGGCGTCAAAAATGTGGACCTGTAAAATCTGCGGGCACAAAAACAAAAGAAGCGTTGAGTTTTGTGTTGAATGTGGGAGTTTCCGGGATGAACCTGCGTACGATGCTATAGCTGATGAAGATGATGACTGAAGTTTGGTGTGCAACCAAAAGAGCGGCGTGTGTGCGAGGGGCAACAGACAGTTGGTTTTCGTTTGTTGTGTGTTAGAGGAGGATGGTTGTTAGTTCTTTTATGTTGTCAATTTCAAAGTCGGCTTTGCCGTTTTGGGGGGTTAGTTGGCCGTATTTTGCCAGCACCGTTTTTAAGCCTAGTTTTTTGGCTGGAGCTATGTCGCGGGTGAAGGAGTCTCCTACCATTGCGACTTCAGAGTTTTTTATGTTAGGCAGCATTTGCTTCAGAAGCTTTAAAGCTAAAGCTAGCGGTAGGCCTGTGTGCTTTTGGTGGTTTGTGTCTTCGAAGCCTACTACAAAGCGGAAATGCTCATCTATCCCCATGTGGAGCAGCCGCTGATACGCTTTGGTTTTGGGGGCGTCGGTTACAACTCCTAAGGTTAGTCCCTGCTCTTTCAGTTGCTTTAGCGTTTGGGGCACACCCGTGTAGGGTACGACAAAGTCTGTTTTTGCAGCCAAGTAGGCGTTGAGGCCGGCGGCTAAAACTTTGTGGTCAAACTGTCCCTGTTGCTTTAGGAACTCGGTAAAGGCGACGTCTGATTCTATGCCTACTTCGAAGTACTTCTCCATCAAGCCGCAAAACGCCTCGTCTTCACCCATTTTGAGACCCGCCGCCACCATGGCATGCGCTGCTGCGCGGCAGCATTCTTTTTTCATTTTCACGAAATCAATGAGGGTGTTGTCTAAATCAAACAGGACAGCTGAGATTTTTGGCATACAAACTAAACTTGAAGCTGCTGCATTTAACAGTTTTTGACTAAACGCAGTCAAATAGCAAGGTGCCTTCGCCGCTGAGGCGGCTGCTTTACGGAAAATGATAAATTTGCACAGCCACAATAGGGGTTAACCATGAGTGAGCCCACTCGAGAAATTGATGATTTAATCATCCAGTTTGTAAACATTTACAGTTCACTCACCGACACCGGTTTGGCTCTCTTTCTTTCGCCGCCCCCGCCTTTTATGCCCCTCAACAGCTACATAAGCAAAAAAGAAGCTGCAAACTACCTGCTCATTGCAGCCGCGTTGAGCGACTCTGACCTGACTGGAAACGCCCGCAACATACGCCTCCTGCTGGATCACCTGTACGGCGTTTTTGGGAAACAATTGTACTCCATCGTTAACCCGGCAGAACTCACCTTCGAAATCAACAGGTTTAACTTTCAACTCCAAAATTTAGACTCACTAGGACCAGAAAAAAACGAAATCCCAAACGTCATCGCCTCCGCTAACAAGTTTGTAAAACAAAAAGCCAACGGCGACCTGTTAGAGTACAGCGCAAAACTGCGCCAAAACAAAAACTCCCTACAAGAGCTAGCCAAACAGCTCTCTTTTAGCATCAGGTGCATGAACGGGCAAAACGTAGCCAAAGTTTGGCTCTACCTACGCTGGATGGTGCGAAGCAGCCCCGACCTGCACCTGTTTGAGTTTGACCCAAAAGAGTTAGCCGTCCCCCTCACCACGCCTAAACTCAGAGTCGCCACCGCCCTAAACCTCACCGACGACGAGACGCTGCCATTTGAACTCAACGCAAAACAGCGCCCCAAACACTGGTTCCCAACCACCGCACAATTCGAAGAAGCACAAAACAAACTAACCAGCTACGCAAGAAACCTTTTCCCCACAGACCCCGCCAAAGTGGACTTTCCCTTTTTCATCCTCGGAACATGGCTCGAAGACTCAGACTTAACGCCCGCCACCATAGAAAAAGCGCTCAAATTCTTCATCAACAAATACCGCCAAACCCTGCAGCCTCCAATCCGCTATCTAACCGCAGTTCCCCACCACAAACAAGGCCAATACGCCGACACACTAGGCACATTCGGCACCTTCGAAAAAAACATCTACAACTTTTTGAAGGAACGCCAAGAAAAATTCGAATACGAATTTTTAGAGTTCCACCTACCCAAAAAAGAAGGCGCCACCTGCGGACATTTAACGTACCGCCCAGATTTTCTACTCCCCAGAAAAACCCACCGAGGACGCAAACTCCTCTTAGAACCCCACGGCACAAGAAACGGCCTAAAAGAATTTCTAAACAAACTCGCCGCCTTCAGAAACTGCTACGGCGAACACTTCGCACTAGCACTCATCGTCCCCGACGACTACATAAACGAAATCCAAAACCTAGACGCCACAGCCCAAGCCTACGACTTCCTCTGGAAAAGCAGCACCTACAAACACGAACTCGAAACCTTCCAAAGCACCTAAAACCGCGTTGATATTTAGCGCCACAAACAAAGTTCACAGTCAGCAAAGGCTAAAAAGTGCCACCCGCGCCGTTTTGAAACCATTTAATAGTTTGCAGCTGCATTGAGACCTTGTATAACTCATGAGAAAATACAGCACACAAGACCACAAACTACTAGCGGCGTGGGCTGCAGACTGCGCCCAAAGAGTCTTAGCGCTGTTTGAAACCGCATACCCACAGGATAACCGCCCAAGAAAAGCCATCGAAACCTGCCGGACATGGGTTTGCACAGGAGAATTCAAAATGGCAACCATACGCCAAGCTTCCCTTGCCGCTCACGCCGCGGCGCGCCAAGCAAAAGACCACGCCTCCGCCTGCTTTGCCGCCCGCGCTGCAGGCCAAGCCGCCGCAGTTGCACATGTTCCACAGCACGCCTTCGGCGCAGCTTACTACGCCTTAAAAGCCGTGGCGGCAGCTGACCCCCTGCACGCCGACGCTAACGTTGCCAACGAACTGCAGTGGCAATCCCAAAACGTCGCCTTGCACCTCAAAGAAGAAGTCTTAAAGCGGCTAACCCTTCACAGAGGTAAACGTGGCGTTAAAGTCAAAATTCAAAAAACTGGCAACTTCTAAATCCACACCGTAAACCGCAGCGCCGCCCTGTTCTAACGCAAATTTAACTAAGTCGCCATCTAGGCGCTTTCACTTTGAGGCGTTGAAGCTCGCATAAGGCTGGATGTAAACCGGCGTTGACGTTTATAAGTCGGGTTATTGGCTACATTTTTTGGCGTAGATGTCCTTGATTTTTTCAATAAGCTCTCTAGACGGCTCTTTTAACATTGAAGTTATCACGTATTTCCTGCAAACGTTGATGGCTAAAAGAACGACTTTTTCGTAGTAGAGAATTGCGTACTCAAAGGTGCCTAAATACTGAGAGAGCTGCAGAAAGACGCCGCCTGCAACGGCGCTCCATGTGCCGCCGAACTGCCTGAGCAAGTCTTGTGGTACCTCAACCACTTTTTGCGCTGCGATGCACTCGATGCTTCCTGACCTGTCAACGATCATTACTGACCTGATTTCTTCGTCCAAATTCAAGATTGCTCTGCAAAACTCGGACATGGCTACCCCACATAGTACGTTGGGGTTGAGGCGCTAATAAAACTTGCTGGGAGCCGTTTAGGGCGCGTTTGTGTGCTTGCGTGGTTTAGTTTTTAGTTGAACCACAAGCTTTATATGAAATATGTTTCATATGAATAATTATTCATACAAAACGTAGGCGTGAAACACATGAAAAAAGGCTTAACCCCAATTTGCCACCGCTTCTTCACCAACCTCTCAAACCCCACACGACTCGCCGCCCTCGAACAACTCATGAACAAACCCATGAGCGTCAACGAACTAGCCAAAACGCTAGGACAAGAGCAAAGCATGATCTCACACAACCTCAAACCACTAATCGAATGCAACTTCATATTCGGCAAAAAACAAGGCAAACGTCACGTATACTACGTTAACCAGGAAACAGTAAACATGCTGTTTAAAGCAGTTGAAAACCACGCCGAAAAATTCTGCCCCACAGGCGGAAAATGCTTGAAAGGAGAAAACTAACATGGTCCTAAGAAAAATCGTAAACATAAACGAAGAACTCTGCAACGGCTGCGGCCG
This sequence comes from Bathyarchaeia archaeon, assembly GCA_050410875.1. Taxonomy (GTDB): domain Archaea; phylum Thermoproteota; class Bathyarchaeia; order Bathyarchaeales; family Bathycorpusculaceae; genus JADGNF01. Next base: position 8,024 of record JBNVCD010000006.1, read on the forward strand.
CTGCATCCCCAAATGCGCTGAAGGCGCACTTCAAATCGTCAACGGCAAAGCAAAAATCGTCAAAGACACCTACTGCGACGGCTTAGGCGCCTGCCTAGGCGAATGCCCACAAGGCGCAATAACCATAACCGAGCGAGAAGCAGAAGCATTCGACGAAAAAGCCGTACACGAACACCTCAAAACCAGAGAACAACACACCAACGCGAAAACGCCTGCTACCCCCGCGGCGTCAAAAGCGCCTGCTAAACCTCAATGGCCAATCAAATTGAACCTTGTGCCCCTGCAAGCCCCCTTCTACCAAAACGCCAACCTGCTGTTGGTGGCGGACTGTGCCCCCGCCGCCCTAACGAGTTTCCACGAAAAATTCCAACAAGCAAGCGGCGTGCTGCTGATAGGCTGCCCAAAATTTGACGACGCCCGAGCCTATGCCCAAAAACTCGCCGAGATACTCAAACGAAACCCCATAGCAGGCGTCACCGTTGTCCACATGGAAGTGCCCTGCTGCTCTGCCCTAAAATGGGTCGCCAACAAAGCAGTCCAAGAATCAGGCAAACAAATCCCAATCGCAGAACACACCATAACCATAGGAGGTGAAATCCAGTGACCCCAGACAAACCAGCAGAAAAGAACCCTCAAACATGCCCGGGACTACGCGACTTCCTCCAACCTAAACCTGCATACATCAAATGCCACGTTTGCGGCGGCGACCTAGAAATCTGGAGCGACGAAGACAAAACCACATGCCCCGAATGCGGCGCAGAATGGAGGCGCCCAGACAAAACCGCAGCATGCCTAGAATACTGCGAGTTCGCAGACAAATGCCGAGGCATAATCGCGTCAAGAAAACCCTAAAACCCCCCTTTTCCCCTCTCCTATTTCTCAACCAAAAAACGAAAAGAGAAAAATAAGCCCCACCCCATACTAAGCGACGACGGTTAATTCTATGCTTGATGAGACTAAGCCCTGCCTGATTTCCTGCAGTGTACTCAAAGAGGAAATTCAGCAGCTCATAAAAGACGGCGAACTCTCCGCCAACACAGTTTTTGTCAGCAAATACTTCCACGTGGACTTTAACCTCATAGAGAAAAATCTACGCCGCGTCATACCGCAGACGCTGCAGCGGTTCCCAGCAGGCGCTGTTCTAGTTTACGGCGACCTCTGCCTAGGCATGAACGGCGAAATGAAACAGTTAGCAGACGAATACGGCATCGTTAAAGTGGACGCCCTCAACTGCACCGACTGCATACTAGGCGGAAAAGGCGCCTCTTTAAACGTTGACCCAGAGCATAACCTCCTCGTTTTGAGCCCCGGCTTAATAGACTTCTTCCAGAAAGCCCAAGACGCCGCCAGACAACAAAACGTGGACGAAGAAACCCTCAAACAACTATTCAGCGGCATGAAAGGCATAGTCCTGTTGGATACGCTGGGCGAAGCCGACAAAAACCGCGCCGACATAGAAAAAATAAAGACGGGCCTACCCATTCTTGAAACAAAAACGGTAGGACGTGAACGCTTAAAGCAGGTTCTCTTGGACGCTCTGGAAAAAAGCAGGCAGAAAACAAGCGCCAAACCCACGTGAAACTGCGCGCCTACTTGATTTTTTCCAGAACCTCTTCAACCTCTTTATAGTTAGGTTCAACAGTGGGGTTTTCAGTTACCCACACATAACGAATTGTTCCCTGTCCGTCAACTACAAATATGCTACGTTTCGCCGCTGTGTAACCTTTAAGCCCAGCAAAGTTCTCGGCTAGAACTCCGTAGGCTTTTATGGCTTCACGATTGTAGTCGCTCAAGATGGGGAAGGAAAGCCGGTTTTTCTCCGCAAACTCCCTGTTCGAGAAAGGATCATTAACGCTTACGCCTAAAACCTGGGCTTTCAAGTTTATCAACCGCGCCATCGAGTCTCGGAAGGCACACATCTCCTTGGTGCACACGCTCGTGAACGCCCCCACAAAGAAGGCTAAAACAACTTTCTGTCCCTGAAACTCTTTGAGGCTGCGCATTCTCAATTCTGTATCAGGCAAGGAAAAGTCCGGCGCTTTATCTCCAACTTTCAGTGCTCCAACCATTTAAAGCTCCCTCACATACCCCTAATGCAATTTTAAACTTATAAAAGTGGCAGCAGCTAACCGAAAGCAAACGCAGACGGACAAAGCTGACTGAGCACGCAGCCCCCGCAATTTGGCTTTTTAGCGTTGCAGACGCGTCTACCATGAAAAATCAGCAAATCCGCAAAACGCATCCACTTCTCCTTCGGCACCAACCTCATGAGGTCCTGCTCAATTTTCTCCGGATCATCAAAGTTGGTTAAGCCTAACCTCTGAGAAAGCCTGCGAACATGAGTGTCCACGGCAACGCCGGCTATGACGCCGTATGCCCCATAAAGAACTATATTCGCAGTCTTCCTTGCCACACCCGGCAACTCCACCAGCTCCTCCATGGTAGAGGGAACTTTACCTTGGTGTTTTTCCACCAGAAGTCTGCAGCAACTCTGAATATTTTTAGCCTTATTATGGTAAAAACCCGTAGACTTAATATCCCGCTCCAACTCAGCCAACTCAACGCGGGCGTAGTCTTCAGCTTTAGTGTACTTCTTGAAAAGCTCCTTCGTCACCATGTTGACTCTCTCGTCGGTGCACTGCGCAGACAAGATAGTAGCAACAAGCAGCTCCAGAGGATTAGAAAAGTTAAGGGCAATTTTAGCGTCCGGATGCTCCTCTTCAAGCAACCCAATGATTTTTTCCACACGTTCTCTGTTCCCAAGCTCTGATTGAGACTCACCCAACGCCAATCATCTCCAAACTAAACATCCACCACCTGAAAAAATAAAGCCGCACCTATTTTAATCACACCACCTGCCAACGATAACTCGCCAACTCTGTGCAGCCTTCTCGCCGCAGCAGGCGTGGTTTCCAAAAAATTTTTACCCCCAAACAAGCTTTAACGTTAATGCGAGGTGAGTTTTAAAATG
>JBNVCD010000006.1:11004-14537 GCA_050410875.1 Bathyarchaeia archaeon
TAAAATGGGTTTAAAGTTAAAAGTTGACGGCAAAGATATCCCGATGAACGAGTTTGTGGAAAAAATTTTAACGGGAACAGTCGTGGGCGCTGTGACATCTCTAAAAGGCATAAAGCCAGAGTGGAAAACAATAGAAATCTCCGTCTCGCAGTAAAGCTGCTTCAGCCGGAAAAGTCCACTTTGGTTTTTATCTCAGCAAACAACTCCTTTTTCGCCTTGCAGATGGGGCAAATGTACGGGGGCTCCTCTCGGAAAACCACGTAGCCGCATTGCTTGCAGTACCACAGTTTTTTCTTTCCCACCGTGACCTCAACAAACTCTTCTTTTTCCGCTACGGCAGCAGTTTCCGTCTCTGCTTTGGTGCTTGCGGCTTGGTATGAACGCATTTGCTTCTCGGTGGGTCGCCGTTCAGGAACCGGCGTTAACTCCGCCTTACGCTCGTAAACATCTCTCCTCACGTACAGTCCACAGTAGCAGGCGCCAAACTGGGCAACGTCAGGGTCACGGTAGTCGCAGGGGCATATGATGTCTCTGTCGTAGTCAAGGTTCCCCGAAGCCAACCTGCAGGGACATGAGGGGTAGCCGTAGCGCTCCTCATTTCGCTTCAAACCTTCAAGCAGCCCCTGCAAAAAGTTGGGGTCAGGGTTGAGGTAGTACCCGAAAGTTTTAGCGTCAGCTTCAGCTCTCCGCTTCACTTCCTCAATTGTCGTCAAAGCTCCAACGCCTCCTTAAGCAGGTCCTTACGGAAGCCCGTGATGACTTTCTGGTCATCTATAATGACCGTGGGGTAGCCTAGAGGTGCACCCTTATCTTGGATGTGCCTGCGAATCTGATTTTTCTCTTCCTCTGAACAGAGATCCACATCAACATACTCGTATTCAACGTTGTTGTCTTTGAGGTACTGCTTGGTCATTTTGCACCAGACACACGTACTCAAAGCGTAAACGAGAACCTTGTGCTTGTTGTTTGTGCCTACAACCTTAGAAATATTCATAACAACTCCCTGTACCTGTTGCCTTCGGCGTAATATAACTTTTTAGTTGTTCCCAACTCTGCAATTCTGCACCTGTCAATGCAGCTTCACACCGCTTCCCGCCTCCTATAAAACGGCAACAAAATAACCAACCCAGCAAACGTACCCCCACTCTCACACAGAAACCAGCCGCCGCGCCGATAGCAGCATACGCCGCAGGTGGCCGAAGTTTTACCGTTCAGCATCCCCGCTGCGCTGTGTGTAATCTGTTACGCAGGTTTCAAGTTGCCAAAGGCCTGCTGCACAACTTCTGTTAGGGCAGGGTGAATGTGCATAGCCCTCATTATGGGCACGTAGCTTTTGTCTTCAGTGTTCATGGCATTCACGATTTCCTGGATGAGCACCGACGCCTCTGGCCCTACGATGTGTCCCCCGAGGATTCTGCCCGTTTCCTCTTCAACGATGACCTTCACAAAACCGTCAGGTTCCCCCATAGCGGCGCCCATAGCTGTATCCTTGTACCTAGCGTTGCCAACTAAGATTTTGTATCCCTGCCGCTTTGCTTCCTCCTCTTTGAGCCCCACCGATGCCACCTGCGGATGAGTGAAAACGGCATGCGGCACCGCAGAATAGTCCACTTCAACTTTGTGATCATGAAGAGCATTATGCAAGACAACCCCCGCCTCGTAGTTGGCAACATGCTTAAACATGTATTTGCCGATGGCGTCGCCGAAAGCAAAAATGTTTTTCTTGTCTGTTTCAAGAAACTCGTTGACTTTGATGTAGCCCCGCTCGTCAAGTTTCACCCCTGTTTTATGAGGCTTAAGCAAATCCGAATTCGGCGCCCTGCCAGCCGCAACCATCAACGCTTCCGCAGAAAACTCTCTTACGCCGCCGTCGACGCGGCTTTTTGCAACAACCACTTTCAAACTGCCCTTCTGCTTCACCTCCACAGCCTCGTAACCCGTGAATATGCTCATGCGTTTTTGCAGCTCCAGCTTAAGCAAATCAGAAATTTCAGGTTCCTCATCAGGCAAAAGTCGGGGGGCACGCTGAATTATGGTGACGTTGGTGCCCACCGCCGAAAAGAAATGGCCATACTCGACGCCTATGTAGCCGCCGCCTAAAATGATGAGGCTCTTTGGCGGCGAATCCAACTCCAGCACCGTATCACTAGTTAGGTAGCCTACTTTATCTAAACCCTTCACTTTGGGCACAGCTGCACGGGCGCCTGAGGCGATGAAAATCAACGGCGCCGTCACCTCTTCACCGTTCACCTTTAACGTGTACTCACCTGTGAACTCACCGGTGCCTTTTAACCACCGAAGGTTAGCCGTGTGCTCTACCGCGTGAGCTTGGGCTTCAGTGTCCGCTCCAACTAAGGCGTGCATCCTACTCATGATGCGCTTGAACTCGACGGCGTCAACAGTGGCTTTCACACCGATTCTTGCAGCTTCCCCAATCAAAACGGCGACGTCTGCGGGGTAAATAAGCATCTTAGAGGGCACACAACCCCTGTTTATACACGTGCCCCCCATGGGGCCATTCTCTACAACGGCAACTTTAAACCCCCTGTCCACGGCGGCGGAAGCAACCAGCATACCTGAACCTGAACCGATAACCAACACATCAAACCTTTCCATAACCAACACTCTAAACTATCAAAAAGGGGCTGAACCCAAATAAACCTTTCAAACATGAAAAATCTTTTATCTACTCAACAGCATAAATGATAAGTGGTGATTGATACGGCAGCCAAAAAGAAGGCTGAATCACAAAAGAAAAAAGAGCAGTACTACACTGCAAAAGAGAAGAAGGCAAAAGAAGTCAAAAAGAAATAGCCGCCTCAACGCCTCAGAAACGCTGGAATACAGCGTGCATCACTGACAGGATCAAACTGCTCAATTTCCCTCTTCTTTAACGGCACAACCACTCGGGAGACTATACCATTTAAACTATACGGCAAACGAATAAGCCGCATCTCACCCGCCGTCACCCACTCATCAATTTCAAACCCCGCCGCTTTAACCTCACCAGCAAGCTTCCGCCTCTCTTCCCCGCTTAGCCTGTACGCTTCCTCATCAAAAACATGAATGTGAAAACCTCTACCTGAATAAACCACCCTCACCTGGCTAAAACGCTTCTCCAAAAACTCACACAGCCCAAACGCCTGCTTTTTAACCAAAGCCAATTCAAGCTCACAGAAACTCAAACCCTGCCCCCGATTTATCTTGTCAACCAACGTCCCATGGATGGGGCACGTTACATTTTCAGGATCCAAATCAAAAGCCAACTCTTGCCCCCACCTACGACCTTCTCCGTCATACACGTTGCGGTCATAGTAGACAGCTTCAGGCAAAAACTCCAAAATCTCATCACGCACCTCGCTTAAACTGCCGTATTCATCAATAACTATCGTTGTATCCGCTTCCTCCTTATACTGCGGAAGATAAATCTTGGTGTGCCTACCCATTATAACCGCAAACTTAGGCATACCCAACCGAGCAGGAAACCACGCAGCAACCTTTGACAAATCAAACTCTTCACTGTAGAACCGCCT
>JBNVCD010000006.1:14547-14972 GCA_050410875.1 Bathyarchaeia archaeon
CCGCCTACGCTCCTCCAACGTTGCAGGCCTCATGCCTTCAGGTAAATAGAACCTCGACGTATAACAGAACCTCCACAGGCTAACAATTAGCACAACCCAACAAAAAACACTTCGGATACAACAAACGCAGAAAGGCTAATATCCCCGCTTTACCGATTAAACGCTGGTGAAATTTTTGCCTATAGACCCTGATTTTCAATCCAACCGCAAAGTCGCCGGAGAACACAACGGCCACAAAGTCTGGGGACCCATCGACCCCCCAAACAAACTGGGAATCCACGGCGACAACGTCGCCGTCGACTGGGACGTCTGCACCGGCGACGGCGTCTGCATAGACGTCTGCCCCGTTTCACTGTACGACTGGGCAGAAACGCCGGGCAACCCCCTATCAGAGAGAAAATCTGACCCTGTAAGGCAAAGCGACT
>JBNVCD010000006.1:14982-21445 GCA_050410875.1 Bathyarchaeia archaeon
ACCCAATGCCCCACCGCCGCCATAAAAATAACCCCGCCACCATAAAGCAGTTTTACCGCAGCGCCCTCCACAGCGCTACCCCCTACCTAATTTTTTCTCTAAAAAGCTGGCTGTAAACAAATAAAAAAAGGAAAATAAGCTATTTTACGAGTTTGAGGACTTTGTCGACGTAGTCCCAGTTGACAACGCTCCAGAAGCCTTCCACGAATTTGGCGCGGTCGTTTTTGTAGTCCACGTAGTAGGCGTGCTCCCAAACATCTAAAGCCATGAGAATCCGAAAGCCCGGGTACACGTTGACGTTGTGTTTCTCCACCTGCATGATAAGCGGCCGGTCAACGCACTGCTGCATGGCAAGCACTGCCCAACCTGAACCCTCCACGCTGACTGCGGCTTTGGAGAACTCAGCTTTAAAGCGTTCAAAACTGCCAAATTCTTTGTTTATCACATCAGCAACGGCTCCGCCTGGTTTACCGCCGCCTTTGCCTGGAGGCGCCATGTTTTCCCAAAACGTGGAATGCAGCAGGTGCCCACCGATGTGAAACGACAACTCTTTGAGTGTGGCTTTCTGGTCTAGGTCAACGTTTTCTTTTCGCGCTTTGTCTAGCTTTTCAAAAATAGCGTTTGCGCCGTTGACGTACGCTAAATGATGCTTGTCGTGGTGAAGTTTCAGTTGCTCCTCAGACATGTAGGGTGCTAACGCTTTGTAGTCGTAGGGTAGTTTTGGCAAACTAAAACTTTTTACTGCGTCCATACTTCTCACCAAAAAATCATTAAACCTACTCGATTTACAATTAATATACTTTACTTTCCTTGCTCCTTCTACACTTTGCTTATCTGAAAAAGTGCTCTCCAGCAAACTGCAGGCGAAACCTTCGATTTAACTGTGCACGCTCAGCCTCAACTATTTTCAACTAACCCCACGGCAGCGTTGCCCCGCATAGCTTATAACTGGCTTTCTATAGTTGGTATTTTAAGGAGAGTTTTGTATGAGTAAAACTGACAAGAACCTAAAGGACGCTTTTGCAGGTGAATCTCAAGCAAACAGGAAATATCTTGCCTTCGCCCAGAAAGCTGAAGAAGAAGGCTACATACAAGTAGCTAAACTCTTTAAAGCTGCAGCTGAAGCAGAAACCGTACACGCCCTCAACCACCTAAAAATCGCAGGCGAAGTCAAATCCACCATAGAGAACCTCAACACCGCCGTTAACGGGGAAACTTTTGAGTTCCAAAAAATGTACCCCCAATACATCGCAACCGCAAAAGAAGAAGGAAACAAACAGGCAACGTGGAGCTTTGACGTAGCAAACAAAGTAGAGCAAGTGCACGCCAAAATGTACCAGCAAGCCCTCGAAGCCCTAAAAAACAAAAAGGAACTACCAAAAGTCGACTACTTCATCTGCGGCGTATGCGGCAACACAGTAGAAGGCGAAGCCCCAGAAAAATGCCCCATCTGCGGAGCCCCCAAAGCAAAATTCTATAAAGTAGCATAAACACACCCCAACTTGTTTTTTCCCTCTTTTTTAAGAGGGCTAACAACATTTTTAGAAATTCAAACCCAGAGAGCAATAAACCTGCGCTGTTTTATCCCCCCCCCTATTTTGATGGTGAACGCGAACAGTTCTTCAGCTTTCCGCTGAGCACACCCAATAGAGGTTTTATTTTATCAAAGAATACACTTGCCTTCTAATATCTTGTTGAGATAATTTTGTTGCAATTGTTGACAAATCACTCGTTGACAATTGAACCGCCACAAATTCTCTTTCACTTGTTCTGACATCTTAGCCATGTCAACTGTTACTGTAAGCCTACAGTTACTAGTCTTTAAGGTTACAATCCCTCTACTATTTCTAAGAAAAATAGGAAGTAGAGTAATGAATATCAATTTTAAGTTGTTCTCAAAACGTGCAATCGCAATCGGAACAATAATAGCGATAGCGATGATTATAAACCCGTTTCTAATTCACAACGACTTTTACCTATCTGCAGCCAATTCTACACCAATTCCGCATTATTTTGGGCCATATCCAAACTATGCCACAAGTCAATTACCAACAGTAACTCGTGATGCAGCAGGTAACGTCATCAGCATTACAGGTGGTATCAAAAAATTCGTTGACTCTCTCCCGCTTCTCGGTCCAGCAGGCGCAAACAACCTCGGTCAATATCTCCCAATCGCGATCCCTGACAAAACATCTTATCCCGGATCAGACTACTACGAGATAGCATTAGTTGAATACTATCAAAAAATGCACTCCGACCTAGCTCCAACCAAACTGCGAGGTTACGTTCAACTGGATACTGCAGTTATCCCTGGTGCAGGTGTCCCTCTAACAAATCTCGATGCAGCTAACCCAACACCGATCACGCTACCTAATGGCTCTCAAGCAATCGGCGTAGACATACCCAGATATCTAGGTCCTGTTATTATTGCAGAGAAAGACACTCCAGTACGCATCAAATTCTATAACTTGTTGCCCACAGGGGCTGGCGGTGACCTATTCCTTCCAGTTGATACAACCGTTATGGGTGCAGGCATGGGGCCAACTCCAATGTTAGATTCAAATGGAATGCCCATGCATAACCCCGATGGATCAATAATGTACGAATCCTACACACAAAACCGCGCTACCCTCCACCTCCACGGCGGACGCACCCCTTGGATCAGCGATGGAACACCACATCAATGGATAACACCTGCAGGAGAAAATACAGCCTATCCCAAAGGAGTCAGCGTTTACAACGTTCCAGACATGCCTGACCCAGGCGACGGCGCAATGACCTTCTACTACACAAACCAGCAAAGCGCGCGACTCATGTTCTATCATGATCACGCATATGGCATCACCCGCCTCAACGTGTATGCAGGTGAAGCAGCAGCTTACATTCTGCGTGACCAGGTAGAGCAAGCATTGATTTCTTCTGGAATAATCCCTGTAGACGAAATTCCACTTGTAATACAAGACAAAACTTTCGTACCAGACAACACAACCCCAGTCACTAACTTCTATGGAACCTTTCCCTCGCAACTAGCCTTCCAAGACCCCACATGGGACATTTCCAAATGGGGTGGTCCAGGAAGCCTCTGGTACCCACACGTTTACGTCCCCATGCAGAACCCAGATGACCCTTCAGGCATGAACATTATCGGCAGATGGCACTACGGACCATGGTTCTGGCCTCCAACAGCAGTTACACACGGACCAGTGCCAAATCCATATTATGTTGGCGGCGCACTATACGACCCTACATACCCATACAATTCAATGGAACCCCCATTAATCCCAGGCGTTCCCAGTATATCCATGCCTGGAGAAGCCTTTATGGACACCCCCGTAGTCAACGGTGTAGCTTATCCATACCTTGAAGTTGAACCTAAAGCATACCGGTTCCGCATCCTAAACGCGGCAGACGACAGATTCTTCAACCTACAGTTATACAAAGCCTCGACAGGGATTGTAACACACATAGCTGTTACCAACGGAGGCAGCGGCTACACTACAGAGCCATCAGTTACAATCTCTGGAACAGGTGTAGGCGCAACAGCCAGAGCGATCATCGACCAGGGCGCCGTTACAGCAATAGAGTTACTCACCGTAGGCAGCGGCTACACTGTGCCACCAACCGTAACAATTAGTCCACCACCACTGGGCACTCAAGCAACAGCAACAGCACAAATATACACCGCGCCAACCGAAGTCGGAATGGTTCCGGCAACTCGCACATCAGGTTACCCTGCAAGTTGGCCCATAGATGGGCGTGAAGGCGGAGTTCCAGATCCAGCCACAAGAGGTCCATCATTCATCCAAATTGGAACAGAAGGCGGATTCTTGCCAAACCCTGTTGTTCTTCCAAACCAGCCAGTTGACTGGAACGTGGATGTGGGAACATTCGATGCCGGCAACATCAACAAAGGCACTCTTCAACTGGGAACTGCCGAACGTGCGGATGTTATAGTTGACTTTTCACAATTCGCAGGACAAACCCTGATCCTCTATAACGACAACCCTGCACCATCCCCCGCATCAGATCCACGCCAAGACTACTACACATGCAGACCCGATATGACAGAAGTGGGCGGCTGCGACGAAATCATGCCAGGTTACGGGTCAAACACACGCACCATAATGCAGATACGCGTTGCGAACACTACCCCCGCGGCACCATTCGACCTATCAGCGTTATTATCCGCTTTCATATCAACCGCAACCACTGAAGGAGTTTTCGCAGCATCTCAAAACGACATAATTGTACCGCAGGCAGCCTACAGTTCAGCGTACAACACCACTTTCTCCAACAAATATTCAAGAATCTTCGACAACTCTTTGACTTTCACTCCCATTGGACAGACCTCTCCTGTAACGATTGAGTTTGAACCTAAGATGATCCAAGATGAAATGGGCGAAGCGTACGACCCAGAGTACGGGCGAATGGCTGTCCTTCTAGGAACCGAGCTTCGCCGAACCACAGCAGGTCAACAGACAATGCTACTTTATGGGTTCGCAGAACCACCCACTGAAGTAATCAAATCGTCAATTGCGGGTACGCAAATTGGAACATTAGCCGACGGGACGCAAATATGGAAGATAACCCACAACGGCGTTGATGTGCACACAGTTCACTGGCACATGTTCGAAGTTCAACTAATCAACCGGGTGGCATGGGACAACAACATCCGAGAACCCTTGCCAAATGAGCTTGGTTGGAAAGAAACCATCAGAGTAAATCCCCTGCAAGATACCATAGTCGCTCTACGACCGATAGTCCCAGACGTACCATTTGATCTTCCCAACAGCATTCGACCAATAGACCCCACAATGCCCCTTGGTGTAACCTTGAAAAACACATTCGACATAGCTGGACAGCCGGTTACCCTAACAAACCACCTGATAAACTATGGTTGGGAATACGTTTGGCACTGCCACATCTTAGCACATGAAGAAATGGACATGATGCGTTCGATAACAATGGCTGCCCCACCGATGGCTCCTTACGGGTTAACAGTTACATTACTGGACGGCAATCCAACTTACCGATTAAGCTGGATCGATAACTCTCTTAGCGAAACCAACTTTACAATTCAACGGTCTACAGGCAACGCACTAACATGGACTACTCTTGCAACAATACCTTCAAGGAGCGACAATAACATATGTTGACAGCACAGGACTGAGGGGTACCACATACTATTACCGAGTTTTGGCAACTAATATCGTAGGTGACACATACGACTACACTGCGACAAATCCAAACGCAGATGGCTTCCCAACGATGGTCACTAACTCTGCACCTTCTAACATCGCATCTACCAGGAGTCCCATAGGTGACGTGCATGCCGCTGTGCAAGGCAGTGAGGGAGCAATCTACTACGAAGCCTACGTTACAGCCTCTGATACTTGGTCAGGCTGGTCAGCATTATCTAACGGAGCAACTGCCAACACACCTGCCATAGCTGTAGTCGGAGCAACGGAATACTTTGTCGTCAAAGGCTCTGATGGCGAAAGCTTATGGTTCGCCTCGCGTAACTTAGCAGACGGAAGCTTTTCAGGATGGACTTGGCTATCAGGTTCAACCCCTTCAGCGCCTACACTTGTCACCGACGGTATGCGTCTTATACTGGTTGTTCGGGGTTCAGACAGCCGCGTGTACTACCGTGTCTATGATATAGCAACTCAACTCTGGAGTAACTGGCGAGGAATAAGCACAGGTTTTACATCTGAGAAACCAACTGCAGCAATGCTTGGCAACAAATTATACATCGTAGTTCGAGGTATAACGCTTGGAAGCAACAGTGTCTATTACGGTACCGTTGATATGGAAAACGACGATTTTTCGGGTTGGAAGGCCGTAGGAGGTTCAACACCATCAGCTCCTGTACTAGCGACTTTACACACAGTTAACGGGCTTTGCTTGGCCGTTAGGGGCGACGACAATCAAATATATGTGAACCGGTGGAACGGTGTGAGTTGGCAAGGGTGGAATGTAATCTCCTTAGGCTCAACTGTGAGCAGTCCAGCAATAGCAGTCTACCAAAACACGCTACATATGATCGTTATAGGTTTAGACGGCAGTTCCCTATGGTACAACTCCATGAATCTTACAACTAATGTCGCGTCCGGTTGGACTCCATTAATGGGTTCGTCACCTTCAGCGCCAACAATAACTCGATAATACAAAAACCATCCCCCTCTTTTTTGGTAACATAGTAACCAAGTAAAAAATAGGTAGACTTAGAGAAATGTTCCAGTATAAACAAAATAGATCTAATCACAGAAACACTCGGAGAAGTCTCCACAGAAAGAATTAGCAAATCAACAGTAGCTCACAGAATATGGAAACCTAACAATCCGCTGTCGCTGCTGTTAGTTCCTCTAAAAATATTATCTCTAAAACCCGACATTGTCCATTTCAATGTTCACATGGCGGTTTTTGGGCAATCTCGTATAGCCAACTTCATAGGGCTAAT
>JBNVCD010000070.1:0-7404 GCA_050410875.1 Bathyarchaeia archaeon
ATGAGGACGGTTTTTGAAGACGGGGTGTTGAGGCGGAGGCTAAGAATTACAAAAATGCGGGGTACAAATCACACGTTAAGAACTCACAGTTACATAATAACTATAGGTGGGATTAAGATTCTTGGGTAGGCAGTTTAGCGGCGTTCGTATTGAACCTTCTATGCTCAACTTTGAGTTTGCTTTAAAAAGCGTTGCGTGTATTTTTGGGGCTACTGCCTTTATGCAGATCAACTTATGTGGTGATGTGTGATGGTGCGGCTGGTTGGTACGGGGGTTTTGGGGCTGGATATTCTGCTTGGCGGTGGCATGATTGGTGGGTCAACCGCAGTCATAATTGGGCCTGTTGACGTTGTTAAAGCGCATATTGCTCAGCAGTATATCCTTGAAGGTTTAAAGGCAAATGAGTGTTGTCTTTACGTAAGCAGTTTAGATGTTAAAGAGAAAGTTAAAGAGCAGTTCAAGTATAGATTCAAGTTTGACATTGAGCCTCTTATGGATAATGGCGTTTTCGAGTTACTTGAGGTGGAGATTTCTGATGATTCAAATTTAAAAATAAACAAAGTTGGAGATAGCTTTGAGAGTTTGAGATCAACAATAACTAAGATCAGTGACTGTAATAAATGCAGAATCGTGATCAACAACCTTTTGCATTTCTTCTATTTGACTGATGATTCAACAAAAATTGTTCAGGGCCTCGCGTGGTTGGATGCGTTTAGGCAGCGGCGTGGCGCTGAGTCTGTTTTGTTGTATGTTATGGATACAGGCGGCATCTCTAAGGTGTATGAAGAAGTGGTTAAGTCTTTGTGTGACTATGTTTTTGAGGTGGAGCGGGCTGAAAATGTTGTTGGGAAATTGAAGGTTTTGAAGGCTCCCACGCTCCATTCGGTTGAGTGGCATGAATTGTTTTTCACGGAGAATGGCGTTGAGCTCGCTGTGGTCACATAGGCAATTAGAGTTTTACGTGTGAGCAGTAAGTTTTTTAGTTCTTACTAAATTATTCCTATCTGTGTTTGTTATGTCAAATGAGGAGTCAACTGCTAAAAAGTCTGGTGTGAACGATGAGTTTGCAGGTAGTGCTCAGTATAAGTTGAGGCGGCGTAGTTTAAAAACTGAGGTTGTGGCTGTGCGGCTTATGCCTGGGTTTAAGAGGGTTCTTGAACAGCTGGCGCGGAATGAGGGGCTTGATCTTTCTGCGTGGATGAGAAATCTCATCATAAAAGAGCTCAAGGTGAAGGGTATAATTCGGGATTCTGCGTCTGCTTTGGGGGCAGTTGAGGGCGCTCTGGAGTAAACTGTGGCTTTATGTGTGTACTTTCGATGTTGCATTTTGACTAGTTGGGTTTTTGTGCTTTTTGTTGTTGTAGCGTTGTTTTTTAGGTGTTGTTGTTGCTTTGTTTTTTACATGTTTATGTAAATTTTGCGTGTTGTTTACGTTTGTTGTTCAATGTTTAACACGCGTTAATTTGAACCTTATTTTCTGTAAACATAAGTTAAACAGGTGTAAACAGAAATCTTTAACCTAGACGCCCATCACGTATAACAAAAAAAAAAAGCAGGACGCGCCTGGCAATGGAAGCTAAACACGACGCCGCTGTCACCAACCGAAAAGCTAGCGTAGACGCCAAAGCACACCGTTATCAAGCAGCGCTCTTCAAAAGTTGCACATACGTTACCGGGCGGGTAGCCAAAAACTTTGCTGACAGTGCTGACAATTTGATACACAGCAAGCCCCATGGAGGTTCAACTGCTTGACGGCTATGCCTTTTCTGCCTGAGCTTTTCCTTTTCTTTGCAATAAACTTCTTTCTAGGCCTAAGTTTGCTGTCTTGCCTCTCTGAACGCTTGTTTCCCGCCGCTTTCCCCTACTTGTGCCAAGTTATGGCTGTAGCAGGCTACGCTCAACTGTGGATAAACTACACCTACCTGAACGCCGCAATTGAAGCACGCTTCTGGGGTAGCCTCATCTATTTGGCGTTTGTGATTGCAATGATCGCCGCAGTAACGGTCTATGTAACTCTTGTGAAACGCAGGTTTGCAGTCGGCGGTTTATTCCTTGGCGGTTTAACTGTGCCCACGGCGTCTGCGGGGCTGTTTGTTGTCTCGCATTACGTGAATGGGTTGAGCATTCCGATGCCTCAGTTACCTGTCATCCCTGCAGAGGTAATTCAGGTGCTGTTCGGCGCGGGTATAGCCGTTCTGGGTTTAAGCGCCGCCTTTTATCTGCGGCAGGAAAAAATGCTAAAGATGCTGGCAAAAATCACCCCTATAACTCCCAACGCCAAGTTGCCTTTGAGTGTGTGCCTAGACAGCCTTGACCGACAGTTCGTGGCAGGCGAAATTGAATCCAAAGAGTACCTTGAAAAGAGAAAAGCCCTCTTAGGCTCAGAGAACCCTGAGAAGTCATGGTTGCAAACGTTCGAAGCGAAGTTGGAACAGTTAAAGCTGAACCGACCAAGCGCAGTCCTGCAAGCAACACAAACTAACGAAGAAACATAGACGGGAGGTGAAAACAGAAAATGCAAGTGATAACACGCGGCAAATTCCTGAAACTGACGATGCTACTCTTGAGTTCCTTGCTCATTACAACCGCCTCAGCAGCTGTCTACAACCTTATGGCCGTAGACGCTAACGTCGCGCCAAAGACTGCAACAGTGTACTTCACCACGACAGGCGCAGATGACGCAACTGCAGCAGGCACCACCATTGGCACAAACAACACGTACGTGCGCTTCAGCAGTCTGTCAGGTTGGCCAAACGCCACCAGAGTCTACGAGAAAGTCGTAGTCATCAAAAACGATAACAGTGGCGATAGAAGCTGCACTCTCAGCGTTACCAGCGTTAGCGGTGTTTCTGACTTAGATAAGCTTGACTTCAAAGTTGGCAGTGAAACATTAGATGCGCGCACAGTAAGCAACTCTATAACATTCACAGTAAGCGGCGGCTCATCTGTAACCGTTGAGGTGCAATTGAAGTGGAAGGCTACTGCTGGAAGTACCCCTGCTGAGGTAGGATTAGAGCTGAAAGTCAACAGCGAAGGCGACAGCGAATAGGCGCCCTCCAAATTTCCCATTTTTTGTTGTTTCCCAAAATTTATAGTTGACGTGGTTCCCCGCATGGTGAAAACTTCAGTTGCAAGACGCTTACTCGTCTTACTTACGGCGGTTTTAATAGTGGGAACCCTGTTTCCTGCAAATGCGCAAGTTTACAATTTTTTTGCTGCCCAAGCAGCAGTCTCCGTTGAAAGCCCCCTTGTGACATTGCAGGCGGGCACTGCAGGCTCAAACATAATATATGCTCACAACACAAGCGCCTCTGTCAGTGTGGCGCCTCCTCCCACGCCCCTCTATTATCCTGGCAGCTACAACATCGTTTCAGGCTCGTACCTGTCAGGTACAGTTCCAAGCAGCGTGCAATCGGTGGACGCTGATTACTTCATAGTGCGTAGCGCCGGCTCTGCAACCTCAACTCAACAGTACTATCCGTCAGGCTACGCTCTGCAGGGTTCAACAACGCTAGTTTCAGGTTCACTGGTTGACCTTCAAAGCGACAACGGTGCTTACATGACGTTCAGGTGACCAAACCAGCAACGTTGACGGCTCAGCCGACATAGGAACCCACAGCAATTTCAACGCCATGAAAAGTGGCCCCGACAGTGTATATGACACTTTAACTGAGGCGGATAACGGCTACTACGCTACGATAACTTACGTGGGCGCAGGCGCAGCAGCCAGCGGCACAGGTAACGTTTCTCCTCAACTGCCTTCTGGCTGGCAGCAAAACGACATTTTCTTATTATTCTGCGAGACCGCAAATCAAGCTGTTACCGCTCCAACCGGCTGGACGCAGGTTACGAATTCCCCGCAGGGAACAGGAACTGCCGGTGGAAATACAGCTACGCGTCTCACAGTGTTTTGGCGGCGGGCAACCGCAAGCGAGTCTGCCCCCACCATTGCTGATCCAGGTAACCATGTTGTCGCGGGCATTCTTGCTTTCAGAGGAGTTGTTGAGTCAGGAGACCCATGGGACGTCACCGCCGGCGATACTTTGCCCTCCGCCAGCACCAGTGTGTCAATTCCCGGCGCCACCACAACAGTCCTTGGATGCATGGTTGTGGTTGCCGTCGCCACAGGACCAGACACGAATACTGCGCAGTGTTCAAATTGGGCAAACTCAAACTTGCAAGGGTTAACTGAACTGGTTGATTACTACGCTAATGCGGGGAACGGCGGCGGTTTTGGTGTTGCTGCAGGGACACAGCAGTCCGCTGGAAATTACGGTACCACAACGGCAACTGTGGCTACATCGTTTGTTCAAGGAAGATTGAGCATAGCCCTCAAACCTAAGTGGATACCTAATTACCGGCTTGACCTTGAGGTTCAATGGACAAGCGCAACCTACAACTGGCACAATGAAGTATTATGCATCTACGCTGGAACATTAGCCGGCGAATCTCTGATGGTGGATGCTTGGTCTGGCTCAAGCTGGGTTAACCTAATCCCAGCTGTAGCTGCAGGCTGGAATAACGTTTCGGTCTCAAGCTATTTAACCTCCAGCACCTTCACCATCCGCTTTACAGACGCCACTACCTCGGGTGACACAACCCAGAGCAGCTGGCAAATAGACTGCGCTCTAATCCACAAATGGAACACCCTATACACAGCTGAAGTGGAATTCACAGGAGCATCCAACACTTGGCAGTGGAGTCAACTTTCATGGACCGTTGACAGCGCCCTCACAGACTCCAGCGTCGACGTAACCATACAGCTCTACGATTACCAAGCCAACCAGTACGCTACAAGCGGTGAGGGCTACCTTGCTTACACGTCTAGTTCCACGCCGAACACTGATGAAACCAAACAACTCATCATAACACTCAACGCTGAATCATACACCACCAGCGGACAAGCAAAAATAAAAATAACCGCCATAAAAAACACAACAACCCAATTCCAGCAAAAAACCAACCAAATCCAACTATGCTTCCACACCTTCAAATACGACCACGTACTCCGCGCAGACAACCAAGTTTCAAACTCATGGAAAATCAGACTATCAGCATACGACCAAACAAGCATCTCCCGCCTCACAAACTGCACCATATACCTCTACAACACAAACAACGACCACTACACTCAAATAATGATAACCAACGGCGTCTACACTCAGCAATACGGCGACTGGGTAGACCTCACAGCGCTAAGCAACCTCAAAATAGCCATAATCGTCTCAACCTCCACCGCGGGAACATCACAAATCTACACATACCTCGAAGTCCGCATCCCCAACACAACAACCTACAACCTACTACCCATAACCTTCCAAATATCCTAACGCCACATAAAACCCCGGAGAATTAAACGAAAAATTCACGCAGGGTCGCAACATAAATAGAGAAATTCCGGTTATCCTGAAAGGACACAAATGGGCTTCAGACTGCTTTCAGTTGTTGGTTCTTGTTTTGTCTCACTTGACTTTGGTCAACATAAACATCTTCCGGCACACTGAAGATCTGGCACACAAACACACATACCACTTTAAAAGAGTGTTAAACTGTAACAGTTACGTCAACAAACATCCACAACAAAACCAACTATTTGGCTAGACGTTACTAACGGCTGAGAAAGCCGCCTAAAACCTTCATACTACCATCAAACACAACAAAACAACCAAAAGGCTCCCTCTCTTTATTCTGCTTCTTTCTAAGTAGCAAAATATGGTGCGGTCGCCGGGATTTGAACCCGGGATCATTAGCTTGGAAGGCTAAAGTCCTAAACCAGACTAGACGACGGCCGCTCGTGCTATCTCCATATTCTAAGCGTAATTTAAGTTTATCGAGCTTAAATTAAAAAGTGTACAGCTGTCTTTTTAGTCATCTATTATTTCAATCATGGGTTGCCCACAGCAAACTGGGTTTTTCTTTTCGTGGCAACTGTGCGCGTGCGTGCAGTCGCAGTTTTCGTAGTCTGATTGAATTTTCTTGCCGCATTTTTTGCATTGAAACGTAAGCATAAACCTTACCCGTTAAGATATAGGCGTGTGAAGCCAAAATTTTTCTTTTTTCCTTTCTGTTTGTGTTTCCTTAAACATTTTTGGTGCAACGAAAGACACTGGCGGATGTGTGAAATGTGAAAATCCCAAAATTAAAAACAGTTTCAGTTTAGTTTTGTTTTCTTTGGCACTCTTTAGTTATGAATTTTCGTTGATGGGCGCGGAGAAGGGTATATCTATGTTTACGTTCAACATTAGACAGGTCTCTCAGTTAAATTTGCAGGGTTAAAGAGAATGTCTAAAAAAGAGAGTCGGGGCAAGGTTCCAAGCAGCCGCATAAAAATTCTTGTTAAGGAAGCAAAACAAATGGTTAATGGTCCCTACTACTGTCCAAGCTGCCGCCGAGAGCTCCTCCAGATTCTTGCAGATGTAAAAAACAGAGAGGTCTACGCGGTATGTAAATGTGGCTTGGAGGAAAAATTGGTTTATGCCCCTGTTTTTCAGCCCATAGACTACTACAATAAGTTCAGGGACATATGTAAAAAGCGCGCTGTGAAGCGTTAACGCGGTGGGGTGACAAGTTTGAGTAGAGACGTTGTTAGCTATTCCCGACGTTTCCTGTTAGGCTGCAATGTAATTCTTGGCTGCTGGGTTTTTCTGGCATCCTTGTCCGCGTGGTGGTATAATCAAACTTTTGGTTATCTTTTTGGGCTTTTCGCTGTGTTCTCAGTTTATGTTGTGCTACGCAGGCTAGGTTGCAATAGCTGCGCCAACTGCAAGCATTGTACCTTAGGTTTCGGTAAACTTGCAGGGGCCTTCTTCGGCACAGGAAGCACTAAACGCATAAGCGTGGGCACACGGTCAGGCATGATTGTTTTCACTTACTTTTTTCTGGCGCCTCTGCCTGCGCTGCTGCTTTCCCTTTCTCTGGTGGAGGCATTCACCCTTCTGAAAGTTGTAGTCCTAATTTGCCTCTTAGCCATCTCCGCTTGCAGTGTTTCAACATGGCTTTTGAAAGCAGCTAAACACGCAGAATGATTAGCCTTGGGTAATGTTAGGTAGAGCTTCCAAGATTTCGATAGTAAGCTCTCCCACTTTACGGTGGACATAAACCAAAACAGTGGCTTCCAATGCCAACGTGAACAGCAGAAACGCCGCAAAAACACGTGTTAGCTTGCTTAGTAGTAAAGCGCCTTGAACATTTGCGTAGCCGCCATTATTGATCAGCCAACTCCAACTGTTAGGCGAATGCGTGGCGGCAAATGTGCTTAAATCCATAGAGATCCAAACGCAAACGGCACTTAAAAGAACTGCAAAAACACAGCCAGCCACGCTTAACTTCAAGTAGCTTAAAGACAAATGTGCAGAGCCGCTTATGTGGGTGCCCAAGCTGGTTTGGGAAAGCTGAAACTTTAAC
>JBNVCD010000071.1:0-1796 GCA_050410875.1 Bathyarchaeia archaeon
CATCCACTGTTTTTTACGCATACAATGAGTCGTTGCCTTCCGCAGTCGCCATGACGCAATTAACCAAACAGCAAGAATTGGAGCTATAACACCCAGAGCCCCATGAACAGCAGAAACTAACATAATCAAGTCAAAAGGCGCTGACATCATATAAGGTAAAACGCCGAAAACAAAAGAAGGTAACATAATGGCAAAAATTGAGCCAAAATGCAACACAACCGCAACCAACATGAAAACACCATGCAACCAAAACTTCTGTTGCTTCTTTAGAACGTAACCGCCTACTAGTAAACCAAAAATTGTAACTTGAAAGAAAAGGCTAACAGTGGCCCAAAACGCAACCGTATCCATATGTAATATTTTGCCTTATGGAGAATTAAATATTTTCACTTTAACGCACCTCTCCCCCCTGCGCTGTACAGTTGCTTCTAAACCACCTTTAAAAGGACACAACAGCAAAACAGGATTCATCAATATGCTTGGAGGTAAAAAAATGGAACACTGCAAAAACCCATGGAAAAGCACCTGCCACAGCGAAAACATCAAACTCTACATTATGGTGAAAGGTCAAAAATTGCCTATCTGTAACCAGTGCTGGACACAGATAGCTAACGGAGAAGAGGAGTGGTAATTAGCATGGAAAGTTTTAGCATAAACAGCGCTAAATCCTTCATAGGCAAACACGTAAACCTTCACCTCAAAGATGGCTCAGTAATAATAAATGTTAAACTGAAAAGCATTCAAAAAGGCAGCACATTAGGAAAAGGCAACCAAATTGAATACATTCCCTACGGCAACCAAAAACCTTCCAGCGTCTCTCTTAGAAACGTTGCCTACGCAGAATTGCTCAACCTTGCCCTTGTAAGCTGATTAGGCCATTTAACTTCTGCCATGAACAAAAGCTGAAATAGCACAACATCAAAAATTCTTTATGCGTTGTACACGTTGTGGCGTTTGCTGCCAAGAAACTGAAATGTTACTTTCCAAAGAGGACATAGACAGGTTAGAGTCTAAAGGTTACTCAAAAAAGTTTTTTGTGCACTTCGACAAAGCAGGTTACGCCATACTACAAAATCGAGACGGGCACTGTGTGTTTTATAACCCTCATAAAATGCAGTGTGACGTCTACGCATTCCGACCTGAAGGTTGCCGAGTTTACCCGGTCATTTACGATGAAGATAAAGGCATAATCGTAGACACCACCTGCCACGCCCATGAAACTGTGACAGAGCAGGAGAAGAAGAAAAAAGGCAAAATAGTGCTAAAGCTTTTGGAGAAAATTGACCGCGAAGCAGCAAATCTTTCTTAGACAGAGTTGTACCTGTTAACTTTTGGCTACGGCACTTTTCTTTTTTTTGGTGCCTTTCTCGGCGTTAATTGAGCACCCTTTAGTTCCCTGCAAGGAAGTGTTACTGTATATTTTTGCTTTCTAAATCTCATCTTGCTGCCAAAATTTGAGTGCAGGCAACTTGATCCTTTTGATTTTTAATTTTTAGTTGGAAAGACGTGAAAGTTACATATACGATACAATGGAGGGCTTGTTTTAACAAAACTTCTTTTCACATAAAAAACGCCAACAGTTTTAAATAAGTCACAACCTCCCTTTCAGAGGTGAACTATTATGCCTTGCTCAGTTATAGTTGGCGCCTTCTGGGGCGATGAAGGTAAAGGGAAAATAATTAGTTACCTTGCGCTGAAAGATAACTTGGATTATTGTGTACGAACTGGCTCTGTGAACGCGGCTCACACAGTGTGGGTTGATGGTCAAAAATACGCTCTGCACATGGTGCCTGCTG
>JBNVCD010000071.1:1806-3629 GCA_050410875.1 Bathyarchaeia archaeon
CCTGCTGCTTTTGTAAATCCGAGATGTAACTTGTTTATAGCTGCAGGGGCAAATGTTCATGTTGCAAAATTTCTTGAGGAAGTGGAACTCACTAAAGTTCATAACCGAATCGCCATAGACCAGCAAGCCTCCATCATTGAGGAGAAGCACGCTGAACAGGACAAAGCCAGCGCCGTCAACAGAGGCATCGGAACGACAGGGTGGGGTGTGGGTCCTGCAATTGAGGAGCGTGTAAGGCGCACCGCAAAACTTGCCAGAGACATACCTGAACTGAAGCCCTACGTGAAAGACACAATCACAGAAATTAACGATGGCATTGACAGCGGTAAAAAGATTCTTCTGGAGGGCACCCAGGGCTTTATGCTCTCTCTGTTCTTAGGCGGAGGGTACCCTTACGTTACGGGAAGAGACACCGGCGCATCAGCCATAGCTTCCGAGGCAGGTGTTGGACCTACCCGCGTAGATGACGTGATTATTGTTTACAAAAGCTTCATAACCCGTGTGGGCGGAGGCCCACTGCCTGGGGAAATCACAAAGGAAGAAGCCATAAAGCGTGGTTGGTTTGAACGGGCAGCGGGTACAGGCCGTGACAGGCGAAGTGCACCCTTTGATTTTGACTTGGCAAAGCGAACAGCAAAAATTAACGGTGCCACACAGGCTGCCTTAACGAAGTTGGATGTGTTGTTCCCGGAGTGCGCAGGCAAAAGACGCTACGACGAACTCTCCGCGGGGGCTAAGCAGTTTATTAAAGAAATTGAAGTGCGCACCGGCGTTCCCGTCACCATTATTGGCACTGGACCTGACGCTTTAGACATTGTGGATCGGAGACAATAATCTAAAATTTTAGATCCCATTTTTGGGGAATACTTTTATCTACACGTCTTTTTAATGCATGTTTGAGGGGTTGACTGCATGTTTCGTTTCGGAATGTCAAAGAAAGCATCTGCTAGTGCCCTTGCTTTGATGTTTGCGCTGGGGCTCCTTTTAGGCAGTTTTGTAGTTTTCTATTTAAATTACAAACAAATTAGCGCGCTCAACAATGAAGTTACTTTACTACAAAGTCAACTGTCACGGGTAAGTGGCTCGCAAAATCAAACGATCACCAATCAAACCATAAACATTTACCAAAACGGAACTGCAAATTTAGCTGAACTTTACGCTAAAGTCAGCGAGTCAGTAGTTCTTGTTCAAGGGGCAACTGCTGATGGGGAAGTTCAGGGGTCAGGTTTTGTTTACAACTATTCAGGTAGGATGGTTGTGATAACAAATTTTCATGTAGTCTACAAAGCAGCTAACTTGAGTGTAACTTTTTCTGATGGGCGAGGCTACGCAGCAACCGTTCTTGGCGATGACGTCTATTCTGATTTAGCTGTGCTTTCTGTAAAAAATGCGCCTCCTGACATTTTTAAGCCTCTTCAAATTGTCAGCTCCTCTTCACTGCGTGTTGGAGATCAAGTGATAGCCATAGGCAACCCCTACGGTTTGGTGGGTTCATTAACAACAGGCGTTGTTAGCGCCTTGGGACGCTCAATCCAAGAAGAATACACAAACTTCCTCATAGCAAACGTCATCCAGACTAGCGCGCCAATTAACCCGGGAAACTCTGGAGGCCCTTTGCTGAACGCTGTCGGCGACGTGGTGGGCATAACCACAGCGATTGTCTCTGACTCGCAAGGATTAGGTTTTGCTATACCTTCAAACACCATACTCAAAGAAGTTGGGTATTTAGTGACAACAGGGTCTTACCCATTCCACTCTTATTTAGGCATAGCTTCACCACCGAACAAAAGCGACATGAGTTATGCTCTGGCGCAGGAGTTGAA
>JBNVCD010000071.1:3639-6955 GCA_050410875.1 Bathyarchaeia archaeon
AACATAACATACGGCAGATACGTGGGAACAGTTTACCCTGACGGCCCCTCAGCAGGCAAATTGAAAAGTGGCGACATCATAATCGCAATTAACGGCACAACCATAAAAAACAGCGATGACCTAAGCAGCTACCTCGAGGGCCAAACAATGCCAGGCGATCTCGTGGTGATCACTGTTGTCAGAGATAACTCTACAATAACAGTTGAAGTAACCTTGGGCACAAGGCCAAAACCGCCCACATAACTTTTCTGTGCCAACCCCTGCGTTTTAATTAGAAATCAAGAGGCAAACACCGCCGCCAACAAAGGTTCATCGGTTAACCCGCAACCTTTTTCAGCTAGTTTTCTTCTGAAAAAGGCGGTGCGACCTTTTTTCTCAGCATCAGTTGTGAATGAGGCATACTGCAACGCAGATAACCTTCACTGGAGTTTGCAGAAGGCTTTGCCCTTTTTTGTGTTGGTCAGCTATTTTTTGCAGCAGACACACTGCTGAGCAAAATGAAGTTACTAAAGAGAAGATGACGGAAAAAGGACTTTGGGTAAAACAAACAAAAAAAATAAAAAGTTTTGTTAAAACGAAGTTAAGATAGTTAGCTTAAAAGCTTAGTATCTGCGTGGTGGTCTTCGTTTTGAGTAGCACTCTCGGCAGTAAACTGGCCTTGTGCCGTCTGGCTTGAAAGGAACTTCACATTCTTTCCCGCAGTCAGCACAGGTTGCCTTGTGCATCTCTCTGTTATTGTACATTTAGCTATTTCAACTCCTATTATTTACTCGTGCAAAAGTTAGTTTTGCACGTTCATAGTATGGTTACGTCCATACTTATAAAGGCATGCATACGTTTCAACCGTTTCACGCTTCGCGAAGCGCGGCATCATAGTATTTAACCAAACAAAAAGGATCCGAGGGAGCAGTAACTTTTATTTGTGGAAGGTTTAATCTATGAATCGTTCTGGGCGCCGTAGGACGCCTCGATAGCTCAGCCCAGTAGAGCGGCTGCCTTGTAAGCAGCAGGCCGCGGGAGCAAGGCCCGCTCGAGGCTCCATTTCTTCCAGAACAAAGCCCTTCCCCAAAATCACATGTTGTTCTATTCTGTTTTGTTTCTTGATTCTGAGGCATCATAGATAAGACCTGAAACATGTTTGGGTCGGCTTGATTTATAACGTTTGCTTCTCTGACGACGAAAAATCAGTCACCTACTTGTTAGTCTTTAAAGCTTACCATCATTGATCCGCTTCCTAAAAGGAAGTGCAACTGCGTACTAGTCACTAGGCAGCGCAACGGTGCTGCATAAAAAGAAGAAATGGGTTTCGAGTTGATTATTTTCTTCGTTTAAGAATTAATGCCGTTGCTGCAATCACAGCGATCGCAACAACAACTGCGATAGCGTAAACGTATTCTGTTGAAGAACTTGGTATGCGTTCTGGCGATCTTGTTGGTTGTTGTGAAGCTGAAGGCATCGGTGACGCGCTTGGGGATTCAGAAGGCGATAAAGTCGGGGTTGCTGTTACCTGTGGCGTTAATGAAGGTGACAAAGTTGGAGCGACTGAGCCGTACCCTATGGGCGTATATTGCGCAGTGGTTTTATCCCAAATAACGTATAGTAAATCGTCAATCACCGCAACAGCTGGATTAAAACTTGCTGCAGGCATGGGAGCTGCATTCGTCCAAGCATCAGCCTCAACATCGTAAGCAAAATTCTGATCTAAACCCTGGGCAAAACCAGTCATCCCACCCATAACGTAGATACGTTTCGGCGCCATAACTCCTGTAGTAGCCCCTGCACCGGCTTGCCAAATCACTGCCGGGGCAGGTTTGCCTAGCGTCCAAGAATCAGTTTGGGAATCATATATTTGAGTTGTATCAACGTTGTTTCCGTAAATGAAATCGCTTTGACCTCCTATTACGTAGATTTTCTCGTTGATTGCTGCAGAAGCGTATGCATCAACTGCATACAGAAGGGGGGCTTTTTCAATCCACGAGTCACTAACCGGATCGTAAACTTCGTTTGTGAATACTGTTGTGTGATTATTACCTGCTCTTCCGCCCATTAAGTAAATCTTGCCATCAACAGTATGTGCGTTTAGTTGGGAGCGTGCTGTGGGCATAGGGGATTTAGCTATCCAGCTGTTTGTCGTTGGGTCGTAAACCTCATTTGTAGCAGTGTAAGAACCGTTATTCAATATTCCGCCTATGCAGTAGATTTTGCTTTGGTACGCAGCTATTCCGAAAAAGTGCCTTGGTGTTGGCATCGGGGGTTTTGGATTCCACGTGTCGGTTTTTGGATCATACTCTTCGGTAGTTGTACTGCCGATTGCATAAATCAGTCCGTTTACCGCTACGGCTTTAACAGCCTCATCAGAAGCTTTCGATGCTTTACTTGTCCACCTGCCCTCAGAGGCACTAACAGAGTGAATAGTAACCAAGGATGATACAACTAAGATAAGAAAAGTGACTGCTAATGCTTTTCCCTTAATCATCTTATTCTCCTCTTGCATATGATGTTTGAACGTTTTTTAACTATTCGAGTAAGAAAGAAAAGGGAGGTTATTTTTGGCTTAGGTTCATGCATATACACTACGGATATGCTCGGTAGTCACCGTATGTTAGCATGGCGCCGGAATACCAACCTTCTGGTATGTTAGGCCATGTAGGATTGTAAGGCCACCATGTTCGATATCCAGTGTTAAGCGGGCATTGATAGTAGTTGTTGCTGAATACGGCATACGAAGCTAGGAATAACGAATCGCCAACGTTGTAGCCTTGTGTCACCGCATAGTAGTAGAAGTTCGTTATGAACGGATAAGCTAGCTGTGTGTAATATTCGAAGCTTCTGTAGCTCAAGGCAGGGGAGGCACCGGAAAAGCCTATGAAACAATGACCGCTATCATCAGGTGTCAGTAGTGCGTTACCGCTCAGGCTAGAAATTTTGGTCCAAGCTGGTGGCATTCCTACTGTAGGCCCATTTGCTTGGTTGCATGTCCACAGCCATATGAAGTAGTGTTTGGTATTTGACGTGTACGCGTTGATATCGCTGCTGTAGACTGTGTTGCCTAAGCTGTCAAAGTAGTTGTTATTGCCTGCCATGTGACCGAAATGAAAGACTGTTACGCAATCATAGTTACTCTCATCACTGTCAATGTTGGCTAATATTGCAGTTCTAGTTGTTCCGCTGCCATAATTATTTGCTACAGCGACGCCAATGGACTGATAGTCGTACCAAATGTTGTTTAGCACAACGGCTGCATAGTATGACTCGTCTCCTACTTGTCCATATGTGGAGGCGTATGCTTCTGCTTTTTTTGTTGCTTCAGCGTTTG
>JBNVCD010000071.1:6965-7403 GCA_050410875.1 Bathyarchaeia archaeon
TTACCGTGAAGTAAACAAGCTTCAGCGTTTGGAACAGCCGCTAGCACCAGACTGGTCGAAATCAGTATGCAGAGCAAAGGTATCGAAAGTCTTAGAAAGACTGTTTTAAGTGGGCGTTTTTGTCCTAAAGCCCGTGCTTTTGCCCTGAGAAGGCAGATGCTTGTTACGACGCTTATGACTATTATAGGGGGAGCTATCAACATCGGGTTAACGTTAGATGTCTTCACTGTTATATCATCGGGTAGAGGTGTTGCACCATATATCATAGGGTCAACTGTGCTTACTTCGCCTGTATCTGCCCAAACTCGAACCCTTGCTCCAGTTACACTTCCTGGATAGTGTTTATCGAAGCCTATGGGGACGTACCAAGAAGGATATAGCGTGAATGGGTCGCCGCTGCGTGCTGAACGCCCTGAGGTCTGTTCGTTATAGTTGAGG
>JBNVCD010000072.1:0-779 GCA_050410875.1 Bathyarchaeia archaeon
GGCTCCCTTGCCCAAGAGGCGCTTGGCAAAAAACTTTTGGTTCTGATAACAGGACAAAAATTCTCAACTGCGACTTTGAAGGAAAAATGGCACATCTACCCCTTAGAGGACATAACCCAAGAAACCATTGAGCAACCGCAGTTACAAAGAAAACTCATTCTTGTGCCAAAGGACGAAGGCAGAGACGCCGTCGTGGAGCGTCTATCCAAAGCCGCCGCCGAAGGAAAAATTGACGATGCCGTTTGGGCTACGCCTGGTTTGCCTATGCTGATTTTCGTGACAGTTGGCTTAATAGTTGCGTTGACGTTGGGCGATGTAGTCTGGTTTTTAGTTAGCTTACTGCTGGCTTAAACCGGAAATAGGGCAACTTAAAAGTTGGTTTTACTTTTTTTGGTGTACGAGAAAGTGGCAATAATCATCAAAACAGATCCAAAACTTACAATTGGAAACGCATACGCTCGATATGGATAGCTTAAAGCTGCCTGCACCCCGCTGTTTGTGACGTAGGAGTAGCAGAAAGTGCTAACAGTGAACAAGGTAATGGCGATGAGCAAGAGTGTTAGTTCAGTTTTAAACTGCATATTTTTCGTTCCTCGCTGTGGTGTCGTTGGTGGTTTTCCCTACTATGAGAAAAGGTTATTTTAGCTTTGTGGTAAAACAAGCTCACCGGATGAGTTACCTTTGAGCGACGCCACAGCTGAGGTTTTAGCTTTTCTGAAAAAGAAGCCCAAACAAGAGCTCCACGTAGTGGTTATGCCTGATTTTTTCCTTGACCGCAT
>JBNVCD010000072.1:789-3177 GCA_050410875.1 Bathyarchaeia archaeon
TCACTCGTTGGTCACAGATATCGTCAGAAGAAAAGGCGGAAGCCAAGACGGCATCACTCAAACCGACTTGCGCGGCGGCAACGCAGTCAACGTTGCCTCAGCTTTGGCTGCCTTAGATGTTAAAGTTACCCCTATTGTCTGCACAAGCAAGTTTGGGCTTCAACTGCTTCGCCGTAGCTTACCTATGAAACGCGCAGTTGACACTTCGCACGTCAAAATCTCCCCTAAAGCCTCAGTTACCACTGCACTGGAGTTTCAGGCAGCCAAAGGCAAAGCAAACGTTATGCTCAGAGATGTAGGTTCACTTGCAGACTTCAAAGCCGCCCACCTCACAGAAGACGATTGGGCGCTTATAGAAAGTGCTGATTATGTATGCCTGTTTAATTGGGCGGGAACACAAAAGCATGGAACCGACTTAGCTGACACAGTTTTCCGCCGTGTAAAAACCGCCGGCAAAGGCAAAACCTACTATGCCACCGCAGACCCCACCCCAAATAAGCCTTCAATTCCCAATCTGGTGGAGAACGTGCTGAAAACCTCAAACGTTGATGTCCTCAGCTTAAACGAAAACGAAGCCCTAATTTATGCTTCCACACTAGACTCAAACATCAGTAAAAAGCGCGGAGAATTACCAGATAAACTGATCCTCCACGCCGCCGAAGTTCTTGCTGCCCACTTGAAAGCAAGAATCGACATTCACACTACCAACTTCTCCCTCACAAAAATAGGCAATCAAACAGTTACAATTCCAGCTTTTGCGGTAGACGTTTTGCGTGCAACAGGCGCAGGAGACGCTTGGGACGCAGGCAACATAATAGGCGACGCCTATGGGCTCTCAGCTGAAGCACGTTTAACCTTGGCAAACGCCACCGCCGCCTGCTACCTCTCAGACCCAGAGGCAGCGCACCCCTCAAGGCGTAAGCTGCTGCATTTCTTAAAAATGCGATATAGCCAAATTTTTTAAGCCCAGCTGCGTCTAACCATGGAGAATGTTCACGTTTAACTTGAGGCAGAGAAAGTGAGTAAACTGTTTGGTAGCTCAGGAGTGCGCGGTTTAGTTAACGATGCATTAACACCGCAGTTAGCCTCCAAAATCGGTTCAGCCGTGGCCACGTACTCCAAAGCCAAAAAAGCTGTTGTAGCACGCGACACGCGACTATCAGGATTGATGCTGCAAGAAGCACTCGTTGCAGGGTTAACCGCGGCGGGCACAAATGTTTCGCTGTTGGGTGTTGTGCCGACTCCCGCGTTGGCGTATCTAACTATGGCTTTGCGGGCGGACGTCGGCTTCATGTTAACGGCTTCTCATAACCCGCCTGAGTACAACGGCATCAAAATCTTCAGCGTCGACACCTTATCTTACACTGAGCAAAATCAAAATGCAGTAGAACAAATAATCACCTGTAACTCCTATAACTTGGCAGATTGGCGTAGTGTAGGCAAAACACGTAGCGTAGACGTTAGTGACGGCTACGTTGAAATGCTCAGGCAAGCCGCAGCCCTACGCAAACCTTGGCGCGTCGTGGTTGACCCTGGCTGCGGCGCAACGTTTAACGTTGCACCCGCTGCGCTGAAAGCATTAGGCTGCAAGGTGACTACTCTGAACGCTCATCCTGACGGCTATTTTCCTGCCCGCAAAAGTGAACCCACTGCAGAATCGTTAGCGGACTTGGCTAGCACCGTTAAAACTTTGGGTGCTGATTTAGGGGTGGCGTTCGACGGCGACGGCGACCGAGTCGCATTTATCGACGAAGACGGCGCATTTGCAGATTTTGACCGTTTACTTGCTGCTTATGCTGCACATTTATTAAAGAAACGCGGCGGAGGTAACATCGTGACAACAGTCGAAGCGTCTATGTGTGTGGAAACGATGGCGGAGAGGCACAAAGGCAAAGTTGCTGAACGAACCAAAGTGGGCGACATTTACGTGTCAGAGGCTGTTAAGCGCCACCGCGCAGTTTTCGGCGGAGAACCCTGTGGCGCGTGGGTGCACCCCCGTTTCCACTTCTGTCCTGATGGACCTTTGTCCGCTGTGCTGGTGATGCAGGCGCTAGAGGAGGAAAACAAAAGTTTACGCGAATTCATCGCTGAAGTTCCACGTTATGTGACCTTGCGTGAAAACATCGCTTGCCCAAACGAGTTGAAATACAAAATTGTAAGCCGCATAGAAAAAACTATCGCGGCAACGTTTGGCAGCGGGGAATTGTCAACGGTTGATGGCGTTCGCTTATCTCTCAAAAACGGGTGGCTGCTGATTCGGGCGTCTGGTACTGAACCTCTGATTCGGTTGACCGTTGAAGGTGAATCGTTAAAAGTTGCGCAGGACATAATGAGCAGGGGAGCCGAAATGGTGAAAAGAGAGGTTGGAGACGCCGCATGAAAGCTGTG
>JBNVCD010000072.1:3188-7399 GCA_050410875.1 Bathyarchaeia archaeon
AGCCGCCGGCGAAGGCGTTAGACTTCTGCCGGTAACTGCTACTAGGCCAAAACACCTAATCCGAGTCGCCGGAAAACCCGTCCTGCAGCACTGTCTTGAAGCTTTAAAATTCTGCGGCATAACAGAAGCCGTCGTTGTCACCCACTATATGGGCGGCGCTATTCGGAGCTATTTTGGCGATGGCGCAAAATTCGGTTTCAAAATTGAATACGTAGAACAGCAGGCAGTGCTGGGCACAGGCAACGCCGTAGGCGTTACAGAACCCTACATAAAGGGCGATTTCATGGTGGTTTACGCTGACCTACTTTTCGGGCAGCAAGCGCTACAAACGGTGATTGACACATACCGCGAGCAGCATAAACCTGACGCTGTTATGGCTGTGGTTCCAGTTGACAAACCCGAAAACTACGGCGTAATAGAGCTAACAAAAGAGAACGCTGTCAAACGCGTGGTTGAAAAACCCAGTCGCAAAGAAGCCCCATCAAGCTTGGCAAACGCGGGACTGTACATTTTCAACAGGGAAATTTTCGGTGTGCTTCGAAAGATCAAAAAGTCTACCCGCGGAGAATATGAACTCACCGACGCCATTACGTTGATGAGCGAAGACAAAAAAGACGTTGTTGCAGCTAAAATTTCGAAAGATGACTGGTTTGACATAGGGCGCCCTTGGGATTTGCTGGATGCAAACGCCTGGGCTCTCAAACGCATGGAGCACAAGATTTTAGGCAAGGTAGAGCAAGGCGCACATTTACTGGGCTCCGTGACGGTTGCTGCAACCGCGAGGGTGCGGTCAGGCGCTTATATTGAAGGTCCCTGCTTTATAGACGAAGGCGCAGATATAGGTCCAAACTGCTTTATTCGGCCATGCACAAGCATAGGTAAAAACTCGCGGGTGGGCAATGCCTGCGAAATCAAAAACAGCGTAATCATGGATGGAACCCACGTGGGGCACCTCTCTTATGTGGGCGACAGTGTTCTGTGCGAAAAATGCAATTTGGGCGCAGGCACAATAACAGCGAACCTGCGTTTAGACGACTGCACCGTGAAGATGATGATTAAAGATCAGCTAGTAGACACGGAGCGCCGAAAACTGGGCGCCATACTCGGAGACAACGTTAAAACCGGCGTTAACTCCGTTCTGATGCCGGGTGTAAAAGTTGGCAGCAACTGCTGGATTGGCCCTAACGTCATGGTTGAGCGTGACTTAGCATCAGATACGATGGTTATACTAAAGCAAAGTTTAGATAAAAAGGCGATGCGCCCATCCTGAGTAAGTAGTTGTGCCCGCGGCGATTTTGTGTGTCAGCTCCAAGTGGCAAAGCTGGCCCGTTCAGTTTTGCCCTGAGTGTTTTGTTTGCTGCTGACCTGAAAGCTCACAGGTGAAGCGTGAATTTAACGTTGCTGTGTTTAAGACTTCGCGTTTGGTTGTAGCAAGGTGTGTCTTTGCGTGTGTGTCCTTTGAATTAATTGTGGGTTTAGCTGATTGTGACTATGTGGGGTTGTAAGTCGCCTGCTATTCCTAGGCTTTTTGCCTCTTTAACTTGAAGCATGCAGTCGACATGTGAGGCTTCGTTTAGGACTTTGTAGTCAGACATGGAGAGAAACGCGGCGTCTATTGAGACAGGGGAATCACTGGCGAATATGCCGATGTCCTTCATCATTATTTCTCCCGGGTTAGGCAGGCAATCACAGTAGCGGGCGATGTCTTTGGCGAAACTTACGTATGAAACCTTGCCTTCCTTGAAAGTGGAGAGAACGCCGTAAGCAGCTGATGCAAGTGCGCGGCTCAAGTTTTCTTTGTGAACAAATTTTATAGCTTGCACGGGGCAAGCTTCAATGCAGAGTGGGCACCTCATGCACTGCGGTGACGTGTTTTGGGCTTTTCCGTTTACTATTTCTGGTAAATGCATCTCACAAGTTTCTTTGCATGTGCCGCATCCAATACATTTTGCCTGGTCAATTTCTAAGCCAACAGCGCGGTGCTGACGCAGTTTACCCAAGTGAGGCGTGCATCCCATGCCGAGGTTTTTTATGGCGCCGCCAAACCCGCTAAGCTCGTGGCCTTTATTGTGGGAGATTACTATCATGGCGTCTGCTTCAGCTATTACCCCTGAAACTTCAATTTCATCTAAAATGCCTTTGGTCTTCACGACGCGGTAGTTTTCGCTTCTGAGTCCGTCTGCAACAATGAAAGGCGCCATGTTAAAGCCGTTGGTGAGAGCCGTCATCATATGGTCGTAGGCGTTGTGTCTTTGGGCATGATAGTACGTGTTGGAGTCTGTGAGGAAAGGTTTGCCTCCTGCCTCTTTGACTTTGCGAACTATCTCATGCACGAAAAACGGTTGCACGTAGAATGGGTTGCCTAACTCGCCGACGTGTAGCTTGATGGCGACCAAGTCGCCTTTTTGTATGCCGTCAAACGTGCCTGCCTCCTCGTAAAGCTGTTCAGTTTTTTGGAGAAGATTGTTGGATGTGTTCCATGGAACAAAATACACAGTCATGGCGGTTGTCTCCCAAGTGAATTTCTATGAATGCCCACCGCATTTAAAGGCTTTTAGCTCTCCAGTTTAACTTTTCATCCTTGGTTTTCGACTCTTAGATGATAAATGGCTTTTTAACGCTGATTTTTAAATAACAATATAAATAGTTGAACTGTACATTCCTTAAGGTTAGATGGAGGTTAAAATGTGTCTTTAGCGCAAAGAAAATTCTTCACTGAAGTTGCAGCGCTGGCGGATAAGCATGTAACGGTTGTAACCACGACGGGTAAAAAGTTCACAGGTACCCTTCTAGGCATTAACCCTGATAATCTAAGCCTCTGTATTGCTGAAGCAAAAGATGAAACAGCCCAAGTTTCACATCGTCTGTTTCTTAACGGCAGCGTTGTGGCGCAAATTTCCAGCACAGAAAAACCCTTTGACCTCGCGGCGTTAGCTGCAAGACTGGAAAAAGTCTTTCCTACCATGGTGAAACTCTACGAGGATAAAGGCTTCATCTGGGTCATGGATAAAGTGAAGCTGACTGAACGTGGCGTTGTTGAGGGTTCTGGTCCAGCGGCTGAACGTGTGCAACGGGTTTACGAGCAGTTCATGAGCGAAACCAAAGCTTAAATGAACCAGCGTAGCGCCTGTTCTTCTTTTTTCTTTTCTTCCTGTATATTTCTGACTAACCCGAAAGACTCCAACTGTTTTTTAGTCTGCTCCGCCGCAGCCTCAACTCCTGCTAAATCTACATTTAGATTTAGGAACTTGTTAAGCAGAATTACCGCCTGCTTTGTGGCTGCAGCATCAGGGTACATGCCGACGGTGTCTACGAGTAAAGCAAACCCTCTAATTTTCCTTATCCTGCTGATGCCTACTATTATGCCTGCGATACCAAAAATGTGACCCACCATAATCTTAGTTCCCAAACTCAATGCTTCTCTCAATGTTGCGGGGTCTGTAGCTGCACTGTAAACCGCAGGCGGGTTGTCTACTTTCTCTTTTTTAAAGCCGCCGATGCTGATTACGAGGCGGCACCCCAACTCTTGGGCGAGGTCTAAAACTTTCCCCACCAGCTCGTACTGACCTACCGTGGTGAGGGCTTGAGTGTTGCCATACCAGATGATGAGGTCTCGTCCTCCATCTTCCCGTTTGACGTAGTAGAGCTCGTTTATAGGAGACCGCGCAGTACCCGTCTCGGTTATAACAGCGAAGTCTTGAAAGCTGGCGGATATTATTTCGGCAAATTTTATGGCTTTTAGCTCCTTTATTAGATGCAGCGCAGTTATATTAGCAACAAAGCCGATGCCTGGTAACCCCTCGACGAGAACAGGGTTGTTAAGTTGAGGTTTTTCGTATATGTGGATTTTGCAGCCCACGAGGCTTCACCTGCTATTTGGGGTATTAGTGGATGCGTCTTGATATAAGCATGCCTAGTTCCAAAAAGCTAAATCTCAACTATGTGAACTCTGAGAAACGTCATGTTTTTCTGGACTATTCTCTCTTTGAACTCCACCTGAAAAGGGCGCGAGTACAGTGGACTTTGAGTTACTATTGTGTGAAACTCGCCGTTTTCCCCCAACGGGTCTACCCCTTGAATCTCCGACAGGAATTTTTCTGCTGTCTGATGGCTAAGAGTGAAACCCAACCATTTTTCATCCATTCGCTTGGAGTCTACACCTATAATGGTTGCTTCAAATTTAGAGTTTGATTTTCCAAACATTTCCTTGA
>JBNVCD010000073.1:0-7359 GCA_050410875.1 Bathyarchaeia archaeon
ACCTCATAGCCGCTGAAGCTCTAGGCGTAACCGTGTAGCATCCTGCAGTTTCATTTGATGAGTCTTCTTTTCATCAGGTTTATGGCAAGCAAAAAGAAAGCCGCCGTTGCTACGCTGACCCAAAGAACATTTAACCCCAACGTCAACTCTGCGCTAGCTCCTAGAATTGGCTCTGTTCTACCTGAAATCAACGTTCTAGCCAAGCTTACTATGTGCGTGAGCGGCAAAACGCCGACTGCAACCGCCTGCAGTGGAGCCGGAGCTAAAGACAACGGAAAGAACGTTCCACTCAAGAGAAACATGGGCGTAATAAAGAGGAAGGTGGGGAAGTTAAAGAAGTCAATGTCCGGCGCGATTGCTGTAAAGCACATAGCCAAAGCTGCAAACAGTAACCCGCCAAAAAACGCCAGCAGCGGCACCAGCAAAACCCACAGGCTGGAAACCAAGCCAAAGGCGGCAACCACAACTAGCACAATCGAAGCGTTTACGGCGGCTCGAGTGGCACCCCACAAAAGCTCTCCAGCGATGACTTCTTCAACGCTGACGGGAGTGGCGACTATGGCGTCAAACGTTTTTTGGAAGTACATGCGCACAAACGAGGCGTACGTACACTCAAAAAAGGCCCCGTACATAACCGCTATGGCAACCAGTCCTGCGCCGATAAACTGAAGGTACGAGCCGCCCTCGACAGAGCCAGATATAAGAACGCCTAAGCCAAAACCGAAAGCTACCAAGTACAAAATCGGCTCAAGCAAAGACGGCAGAAAATTCACGTGCCACGTTTTTAAGAACACGTCAAAGTTGCGCCGCCAAACCTTCCAAACACGCGAAGTCAACTGGGGCAGCTTAACGCGGCTCATAAACTCAGCTCTCCTGATCCAGTTTTCTGCCAGTTAACTTCAAAAAGACATCCTCCAAATTCGCGTTGCGTATCGTTAAAGCCTTATCAGGAAACTTTTTAGCTACCCGCTCAAAAACGCCATGCGGCTGCTTAGTGAAAACCCTGAGTTGCTCCCCGCCAACTTCAAACTCGGCGTTAGGCAACTCCGCTTTCAACGTTGCCACCACGTCTTCGTCGTACTCCACCTCCAGCACATCTTGACCCACGTGTTTCCTGATTAACTCTTGAGGTGCACCGTTTTCTATGATTTTGCCATTTGCTATGATTAAAACGCGGTCACAGAGCGCCGCCGCTTCATCCATATAATGCGTCGTCAAAATTATGGTGACACCCTGCTTTCTGAGGCTGCGAATTTTATCCCATAGGGCATGTCTCCCCTGCGGATCCAACCCTGTCGTCGGCTCGTCAAGAAGCAGAATCTTAGGCTCATTAAGAAGGGCTCTAGCTATTATCAGGCGCCTCTTCATGCCGCCTGACAACTCAGCAATCGAAGCATCCCGCTTATCCTCTAACTGGAAAAACTTGAGCAGCTTTAAGGCACGAGCGTTCGCTTCACTTTTTGGTATATCAAAATATCGGGCGTAAACCTGCAGATTCTTAATCACGGTAAAATCCGGATCCAAATTGTCCTCCTGAGGCGAAACACCAACCATACTCTTTATCCGCCGCGCCTGCGTCCTCACATCCAACCCAGCCACGGTCAAGCTGCCCGCAGTTAACGGCGAAAAACAGTAAATCATACGCACCGTTGTAGTTTTGCCTGCCCCGTTAGGTCCAAGAAACCCCACGCATTCTCCCTCGTAAACCTCAAAGTCTACGCTATCCACAGCAGTGAAATCGCCAAATTTTTTAGTCAACCCTACCGCCTTAATCAAGACATTAGCAGAAACCATACTCTAACATCCAAGCAGTGAACCCTTTACGCCAAAGAGTTCTCCATGAAACAACGCTATAAAGCTTCAGGAAACCCGCAGACATCAAACAGCAACACTTCATGAGCTATTCACTGAAATAGCCAAATACGCTGCATAACGTTAAATTGGGCGACGCAAGTTCCTAATAAGACACACAGAGGCAACCCCAACGGACTACGATACCATAATTGTCAGGTTCAGCGGAGAAATCGGAATCAAAAGCGAGTGGACAAGACGCACATACGAAAAACAAGTTTTACAAAACATCAAACATGCACTAAAGAAAGAGAGCCTCAAACCCGCAGCAATAGTGCGCACCCGCGGCAGAATCTACATCAAAACCTCAAATGTAGCTCAAACTACTCAAGCCCTAACCCGAACGTTCGGCGTTTCAAGTGTTTCGCCAGCTAAACACACAGCTTCAGACTTAAACGTCGTCTCAGAAACCGCCCTCGCCATAGCAGAAAACACCATAAAACAGGGCGCCTCTTTCGCAGTTCGCTGCCACCGAGTAGGCACCCAACCCTACAGCAGCATGGAACTATGCCGCGAAGTCGGAAGCCAAATCTTGACGAAACTAAAACATAGAAACCTCAAAGTGAACCTGACCGAGCCAAACATAACTTTAACCGTTGAAGTCCGAGACAAAGACGCCTACGTCTACACAGAAACCCTTCAGGCTCCAGGCGGTTTTCCCGTAGGCGCCCAAGCAAAAACGGTTTGTCTACTCAGCGGAGGCATAGACTCCCCCGTCGCCTGCTGGCTTGTCATGAAGCGGGGAAGCCCCACAGTCCCCATCTACGTTGACAACGCCCCCTTCACAGACGAAACCACCAAACAAAGGGCCATCCAAACCGCCAAAAAACTCCAACAGTGGAGCGCCGGCTTCATGAACAAAATTTACCTTGTCCCCAACGGCGAAAACATGAAAAAAATCCAGCAAGACGCCCCAGCAAAATTCACCTGCTTACTGTGCAAGCGAATGATGTACCGCATAGCTGAACAAATCGCCCAAAAAGAAAACGCCTACGGCATCGTAACCGGCGAAGCCATAGGCGAACAAGCAAGCCAAACCATACAAAACCTACACGCCATAGATGAAGCCGCAAAACACTACCCCATCCACCGACCCCTCTTAGGCTTTGACAAAACCGAAACCGAAATCTTAGCCCGAAAAATCGGAACCTTCAACATCTCCACTCAAAAAGCCAAAGGCTGCACTGCAGCGCCACCTCAACCTGCCACACAGGCGCCGTTGACGGCTGTGCAGGAAGCTGAAGCAAAACTGGACATCGACGAGATGGTTCAAACAGCCATCAAAAACACTGAAGTTTTACCTTTATAGCTAACTGCCGCTTAACCGTAACGAGCAAGCAGCGTAAACTTTGCACTCTACAGCATGTCATGTTTACTCCTTATATTGGCGGTAAACGCATAATCCTCCTTGTATGTCCTCAGCTGATGTTGCAGTGCAAGTGTTTCGCAAACTAAACCCTGAAGACCTGAAAGTTTTGCAGGTCATAGAGACAGGAATGAAAAAACACGAATTCGTCCCCCAGACCGAGATAGCGCGACACGCCAACATTCCCCCTGAAAAAATAGACCGCGTCATGAGCCGAATTGACAAGTTAGGCCTCATTTACAGGTGGCAAGGCGCATACGTCGGTTACACATTGAACTATGCAGGCTACGACTGCCTCGCCATCAACGCCTTAGTGAAGGCAGACGCCATCAAAGCTTTCGGCAAACCCTTAGGCGTAGGCAAAGAAGCAGACGTCTACGACGCCCTCAACCCGCAAGATGTACGCGTCGCCGTGAAATTCCACAGATTAGGTAGAATAAGCTTCAGGCAGACCAGGCGTAAACGCGGCTACATGCCAAACCATGCAAGCTGGCTCTTTCAATCCCGCCTGGCAGCTGAAAAAGAATTCCAAGCTTTAACCAAAGTTCACCAGCACGGCGTAGCTGTACCTGAACCTCTCCTTCAGAATAGGCACGTTATAGTGATGGGTATGATTGAGGGCGCCGAACTGTCTAAGTGGAAAGAACTCCAACAGCCAACTGAAGTGCTGCGTGAAATTTTAGTCAACGTAAAAAAAGCGTACCTTGAAGCTAAAGTTATCCACGCAGACTTAAGCGAATACAACATAATTTTGAAGCCCGACATGCACATTTTACTTATCGACTGGCCACAATCCGTCACAGTAACGCATCCAAACGCAGCAGACTTGCTATGCCGAGACGTAAAAAACGTGGTGGAGTTTTTCAACCGCAAATTCAGACTAAACATTAACCTCGAAAACGCTGCTGATTTTACTCTTGGAAAAGTTGAAGCACTAACGTTTTAGTGCCTTGAGCTATCTAAAACTATGTAGAGAACATTGTTTCCCCGCAGCAGCACGTTCCCATAGTTAGTTAACATCTGCTGGTCTTTGTATTCAGTTGCGCCTTCCAAAAGGATATTCATGTGCCCGTCAACTTTGATCATTTTTCCTTTGTAGTCGTAGCCGTTTTTGAGAACGACTTCAATGTTGCCGTGTAACTGTTTGATGAGCACGTTTAATGGCTTTTTGCTCGGTTCCATTACAGCACCGTGGTCATTATAGTTGGTATGCATATGGATGAACCCCTAGAGGGGTATAAAAGTTTTATCCACTGCAATTTATGCCTTTTGCGAGAAAAGAATCTTTTACCGTAGAGATGTCCCGCTACAAAGCAAAAAGGGCGTTTACTACTTCGCCTTGGAAACAGCACTGTTGCCCACTAAAATTTAACGTTGCGTGAACTGAGGCGCCGCGAACCATTGAGGCGTTATGGTCCAGTTCGTCAACCGTTCCCCCTCATAGTAAATGTTTCTGTCCACTTTGACGTAGGTCCACGGTTTAATGTTGCCCAGTTCAATAGTCGTCTCGTTTGCCACAGCACTCCCCTGGTAGAGGACAACGTGTAAACTGCAGTTGTAGGCTACTTTGTCACCGGCGTTCCAAACTTCACCTTGAATATATAAACGCGGCGTCAGAGACCTCCCCCTGTACTGAGGGTTGTAGAGCACGTCGCTTACTCCAAGCATAGTCACCAAAAACGGCTCCCGCTCATAGTACAATTGATGCTTCAGGTTCGCGTTTTCCCTCTGAAGATTCGCGTTTTCATCTTGCAGGCTCCGCAGCTGACCCTGAACAGTTGACAGCTGGCTCTCCAAAGCTGATAGTTGACTGCGAAACCGCAAATCATCGTTGGCAACAATGAGCTGTTGAGTGTAGAGATAGGCGTTTGCAACCAGACTCACAAAAAGAACAATCGTAGTCGCCGCCAACGCGCTTTTGGTTTTCATTTTCCTTTGCAACTCCGCCAGTTTATGCCACAGCTTAGCCTACACTG
Source organism: Bathyarchaeia archaeon (assembly GCA_050410875.1). Classification (GTDB taxonomy): domain Archaea; phylum Thermoproteota; class Bathyarchaeia; order Bathyarchaeales; family Bathycorpusculaceae; genus JADGNF01. The sequence goes on from JBNVCD010000073.1 coordinate 5,194, forward strand.
CTGTGACTTTTAATTCTCCCTCAGGAACAGCTTGTTCCTCCACAGGAACAAACTCGCAGCAGCGTCCCAAGGTTTTTAGGCTTGAACAACAAAAACCATACAACACGCCTCCTCTGCAGGGGTACCCATGGACTCTGTTGACGTTGTACTTTTAACCCTCAACAGCGAACGAAAACTAGAGAGCTGCCTCACCTCAGTTTACAAAAACGTGCCCGTAGCGCAACTTATAGTTGTAGACGGCGGGTCACGTGACCGAACACTTGAGATTGTGCAAAAATTCAACAGCAAATACCGCAATGTCAAAGTAATAAGCGACCGCGGCACACGAGCAACCGCCCGACAGAGAGGCATCCAAAACGTCACTGCGGACTGGTTCTTGTTTGTGGACAGCGACGTTGTTTTATGTGACGACTGGTTCCAAAAGGCAGCAAAACACGTCAATGACGGTGTTGGCGCAGTTTGGGGCATAGAGGTTTGGTCAACAATCCAAAACCCCGCTATGCTAAAGCTGTTTCTTTGGGTTACACGGAAAATTTTTGATTTACGCGGCGGCACCCACGACACGCTAATCCGCACCGAAGCCGTGAAAAACATCAAAATCCCCGCCACCCTGCACGTTTTTGAAGACGCCTACCTCATGGACTGGATAAGCCGGCAAGGATACCGCGTGGTTGCCTGCTACAACCCCTTCTGCATCCACTACCGCCCCAACGCAGTTTGGACCTTGCGGGGCAGCCTCAACCTTATAGTTGAATCGTTCAGGTTTGGCAACTGCAAACTTCTGGCAAAGCTAGGCTTAGCATACGGCTTCTACACGGCGTATGCGATATACCAGATGCTGGCTAACACCAAAAGCCGTAAACGTCTAAAGGCTGCCTGAATAAATTATTATGCTCCGCTGCTAATGTTATTCAACACCGAAACTTTGAGGCGCAGCAATGCAGGCAATCGACGTGGTGTTACTCACAAAAAACAGCGAACACCTCCTTGCCCAATGCTTGACAAGCATCTACCAAAACGTGCCAGTCAACAACCTCATCGTGGTGGACGGCGTCTCTACTGATGGCACCTTGCAAATTCTCGAAAAATTCAACAGGCAACATGGAAACATCAAAGTTTTCAGCCTAAACGGTTCCCGCGCTAAAGCACGTGAAAAAGGCATAAGCCACGTAGAAACTGAATGGTTCCTCTTTGTAGACAGCGACGTCATTTTGTGTCCTGACTGGTTTAAGAAAGCCCAAAAAGACCTGCAGCCTGATGTGGGCGCCGTGTGGGGCGTAAACATAGACGTTATCCCAAACATGACCTACAAGCGAGTGGTGAAATTGCAGAGTTTAATTGCACGTCACAGCTTCACTTTACGCGGAGGCACCCATGACACTCTGATACGCCGAAAACTCGTTTGGGACATAAAAATTCCTGAAGAGCTCCACACCTACGAAGACTCCTACATTATGAAGTGGATCAGAGCAAAAGGCTACAAGACAGTCATCGGCAACGACGTGTACTGCTTGCATTACAAGCCGCCTGAAAACTGGAAAACCAGCAACGCCGTCGCAAACGCCATATTAGAGTTCAAATGCGGCTTAATTTACTCAAAAAACTTCGCCTACATGGTCTATTACCCGTTTTTCATGTGCTACTGGTTCCTGCAGATTGCACTGCAAAAAAGCCGAAACCTACTGCCGCATTAACGCTTTCCACAGGTGATCCGATTTTGGCCTAGGTAACCTTCGCGTTTCTCCCTCTTTCTTGTTTTTAAGTAAACGCTGCTCTGGCGTCGCTGTGAACTCGCCGATAATGGTGGCCCTAACACTTTGCCGCCTCAAATTCTCCACTATGGCGTCTGCAAAAGCTGGATCCGCCGCCACCAGCAACGCGCCTGAACTGATCAACTGCAAGGGATCAACTTTGAAGTAACTGCAGATTTTTGCAGTTTCCGCTTCAACCACAATTTGCTCCCGCACCACTTCCACGCCCAAATTTGCAGCATCCGCCATCTCATGAATACCACCTGCGACGCCTCCTTCCGTGGGGTCATGCATAGCGTGCACACCACCAGTTTTGCAAGCTGTTAAAGCATCCTTTACCACGCTGATTCTACCGTAGAAGTCTTTGGCGCTTCTCAACTGAGCCGGCTCTAAGACTTTTCTGAGTTCATTTTCC
>JBNVCD010000074.1:0-7309 GCA_050410875.1 Bathyarchaeia archaeon
CGCGTTCCCTTTAATTTTGATTAGTCCACCACGTAGGTAGCAGCCTGAGTCGCTGCCTACGTCGCCGTCAACGACGATTTTGCCGCCACGCATGCCGTCTGTGCTTCCGCGGTAAGGTGAAGCTAAATAGTCGCTGGCGTTGCCATGAATTTCGATTAAGCCTTTTTTCATGGAGCTGCCTGTCCAACCGCCCGCGTTTCCGTTGATTGTAATTTTGCCGCCGGCCATTTTTTCGCCTGTGTGCATTCCTGCGTCACCGTTGATTATAATTTCCCCATTTTTCATGCCTTGACCTATACGTCGAACTTCGCTAACGTCGCCATTAACTGTGATTATTGGTGCCTCAGGTTCAGTTTCTTCGATTGTAAAAAGGTCTCCGAGCTTCTTTTGTTTGTTGCCCTCCCACACAGGCAGAGCAGCAATTTCCTCTACGTTTTTTCCTTGAAAAACGTCAGGGTTTATGCATTCAGCGTAGATGGGGAACTGAAATTTTTTGAGGGGAGTTAAGACTATCATTTTAGACGCTCGCCTTCACAGTTATTACTTCGGGAACTTTAACGTAGTGGTCATACACTGGATAATTTTCGTATTCAACTGTCCAGTACTGTTTGAACTTGCGTTTCATTTCTTCATCCACTTTTAACTGCTCCGCAGTTTTCACGTCAAGCCACATTGTTCTACCATCAGCATTCTGCACAATTTTTCCATCTTTAATCGTGTAGGCGGCGTTACCGAAGGCTCTACGAGCAGTCTTGTACTTTTTAGCGACGTCAATTTTTTCAGGGTTGATATCGTATATGGCTATATCCGCATCTGCGCCGACGCCCAAGTGACCTTTGTTTTTGAGACCTAACGCTTTGGCTTGACCTGCACGGGTTACTATAGCAAGTTCGTATAGGCTTAGCTCACGTTTAATTGAGGGAAGCAGACTTCTTTTTTGAGCTTTCTTGTGGCACTTAGCTAATGTAGCCATACGGGCTTTTTTGCTGATTAGCCAAGCCATGATTTTGGGGTAAGCAAAAAATGGTCCAGCGTTCGGGTGGTCAGTGGTCATAAAAACTTTCCACGGGTCTTCAACTAGCAATGCGAGCTCCAGCCCAATTGACCATTGTAAGGCGTTAACGGCGCTTGTTCGTTTATAGTGCATTGGGATGATGCCACCGCTTGTTTCTGTTTCCACATCGGTATTAACCCATTTATGTCCGCTTAACTGGTAAAGCGTAAACTCGAATGGGCCATCAGCAGTCATGGTTGTGGTGTCGGTGAAGATTATTTGTCCCATATCGAAGGTTATGTGGTTATGATTGTTTACGTACCTGGAAATTTCCTCTGCAGCAGATTTCATGTTTCCCCAGTTGTCACCGGCGAAACTGCTGAACTGTAGGTGTGTGATGTGGCAAACAGGTTTGCCATCTGCAGGTACGCTCTCCATAGCCTTCATTGTTTCTAGTGTGGTAATGTAGTTGCCTGGGAGTCCTAGATTGTTAGTATGTAAATGGATGGAGTGAGGCAGGTTCAGCATTTTATTAACTTGGGCAAGACCGCACATGATATCTCGTGGTGTAATGTCAAAGTTGGGAACTACATCGTCTATGCTGTGAACGTTGCGTCCGAATCCCCAAGACTCTAAGCCGCCAGGGTTCACAATTTTTATGGCGTAGCCCTTCGTGGTTTCAAGCATCCATGCAACATGCCGTGCGCAACCTTCTAAATCGCCTCTTTGGAGATGTTCAAGAACAAACCACCAATCGCCAAGCAAAGGAAAAGTGGCTTTATCCAAAAGAGGTATATCGTTTAATTCCTCATGAGTATGTTTGGCGCCTAAAGGAGCCATAGAAGGATTCATAACAGTAGTGTAACCCATTTTCGCGTAGCGGTAACCAGTAACAAACGTGGAAGGAATAGAATACCCCGTACCTGACCGTGTTATGCAAGTTTTGCTTACAGCGTCTTTAACGTGGTCTTCAGGCCTAATCATGCGACCAGTGTTTACTTCTCCACCTGCAACATGTGTGTGAATATCAACACCGCCAGGCATCACCGTTAAGCCTGAAGCATCAATTTTTTTAGCTTTATGCTCGTTAACGCTTTCAACAATTTTGCCATCTTTTATTGCTATATCCATTTTTTCGCCGTTAATCTTGTTTAACGGATCAAAGACAAAACCATTCTTTATCAGCATCTCAGTCATTTTAGGCAGCCTCCGCTTTTTTATCACATTTTGATTTAATAATTCGAACTTCTTCAAGAATTCTTCTAAGGATTTCCTCGTCGGGCAGAATACCTTCTGGAGGTTCAACAACTTTCTTTAATGGCAAGGGAACATTGTCCATGCGGTAGGCTGTACCGCCAACTTCAATGCCAACGAAAGCTGAAGGTATAACAACATCACCCAACATAGCCGTTGCATTTAAGTGCGGATCAATTACAATCAAAGGATGCTTTACCATGTGTTGAATAGCCTTTTTTGGAAAAGTGGCACCTGGATCGGCGGCAATCACTAAAGTAGCGTCAGATTCACCACGCAAAAGGACATCCATAGAAGTTGTTTCACCAGGATTGTAACGTGGATAACCTAACGAGAAGTCAACACCAAAGGCATAACCAGTTTGCCAAGCAGAAACAATGTTAGCCCCGCTAACGTTGAAGTGACCTCGCATGGGCATGATAAGGAACTTTGTTCGCATGTTAAGGTCGCGTATAAGCGAAATGGCAACCTCTATGTTTCTGAATTTTCCGGCAGATTGAGTTAGACCCATACCGAAGAATATTACGCCAAATTTACAGTTCACAAGTGCGTCAACAACTTCACGTAGATATTCAACGGATACACCTGCAACTTGCTCAACATCCAATTCTTCATCTTTGATTAAAGCTCTTATTGCCTGCATGAGTTCGTAATCTTTGCCTGGTTGAACCTGGATGAAGTAATCAGCCATCTCGGCAGTCATGCTTTTTCTGACGTCGACAACAATGAGTTTGCGCCCCTCTTTTTGCAGCGTTTCAGGAGGCTTATTGAAAACCATAGATTCAGCAACAGTCTCATGTGGCTTCTTGTGAGGATCCACTCTCTGTGCACTGAGTAACTTCTTTTTACCGGCAACTGCCTTGACCTTATTTATGTAAGATTTCCATTCGCTGTCTTCAAAGCGACCCTCAGTGAAAGTTGTGTATCTCTCAAGGTGTCTTGGATGCGCACTCCAAGGGTCACAGCCCCAGTAAATAATCAAGTCAGCACGGTGCCTAATCTGCCCCAGCGTGGATGTGGGGATGCCAACTTCTTGGGTGCCCATAAGAGACGGCCCATGACAAACTACTGCTGTGTTGTCAAGAACTCCACCAACTTCCTCGGCTAGTTCGACGCCGACTCTTTGAGCTTCACAGCTGGTTGAGCTCCAACCGTACAAGACGGGATAATTGGCGTTTGCAAGTATCTCTGCGGCTTTGTGGATGGCTTCATCCATAGATACAGGCACAAGCTTACCGTCTTTGCGAATCAGAGGCTGACGAATACGATGTTCGCTTTTGTATCCCATGTATTTGGCTTCACATACGGCGCAGCCATTCTTTACTTTAACAACTTCATTGTTTACAACTGTGACTTCTATATCATCACATAGGCAACCACATATTGGACAAGTTACAGCATTAATAACGGACAATTTCTTTTACCTCCCAAATTCTTTCTTCAAAAGCTCCTCCATACTCAAAACAGGCTGGTCAAGAGCAACTTCGACTTCTGCAGGCGTCCCCTTAAATGAGGGCATACCGATACTAGTAGTTGAGTCGTCAACTACCGCGTTTGCCCAAGGTCCATAAGGAACATAAATTAAGCCAGGCATGGGACCACGAGGATATTTTACGGCGCGCAGAACAACCGACCCGTGAGGGGTTCTCACCAAAACATGAGCACCTGTTTTTATACCCAGCTTTTTCATGTCCTCCGCGTCCATGTAAACCATTGAGCATGCATCATAATATTCAGATGAAGATTTACCGTACTCTTTACCTACGCCTTGCTCTATTGTTCGGCCAGTAAGCAAAGTTACGCGCAACTTTTGCTGCATCATCATGTCCGACCTTACCAATAGAATTTCAGTGCTAATATTTAAGATTAAGTTCCAAGAAGCGCAAATTACAACACCAACTAACGGGTATTTCGAAAAAGAGAAAAATCATGGTTTTTCGGTCTTACTAATGTTTACCGCAATGATTACACGGAGTCAGGTAGGCTGACGTAGATTTTCCCGTCTTGGAGTTTGCACTGGTACACTTGGAGGGTTATGTCTTTAGATCTTTGGTGTTGCCCAGTCCGCACATCAAAGCTCCAGCCGTGGCAGGGACATGTGACTATGTATCCGTTGAGTTTGCCATTCGCCAGGGAACAACCCATATGGGGGCAACGATTTGAAACTCCATAAATTTGATCCCCCACCCTCGCCAGCAAGATGCTTTTCCCAGCCACATTGTAGAGTTTCATGGATCCATCTTTCAAGTCATTTCCGTCTGACACGAAAACAAAGCTATCTTCACTCATGTGTAAACCTCGCCTAGTAAACGATGCTATCTCACTTTACAGTTAACTCTTTTTTACACAAGAACCAATCAATATACTCGAAGCCTTCGGCTGAACGTTTCTCAGCTGCATCCATGGTGTTAGGAGGTGGAACAATGACTTTATCGCCTGGGCGCCAGTTTGCTGGCATCGCCACCTTGTAGGTATCTGCGGTTTGCAGAGCAATCAAGACACGGAGAATCTCATCCATGTTGCGCCCCACGTTTAGCGGGTAATAAACCATAGCTCTCAGAGTCATCTCTGGATCTATGAAGAAAACGCATCTTATAGCAGAGGTTGTACTCTCTCCAGGGTGGATCACCCCAAAGAGTTTGGCAACTTTCATGTCTAAGTCCGCGATAACAGGAAACGGAATGTCGACACCTAGTTTTTCTTTGATTCTGCGTAGCCAAGCTATATGTGAATATAGGCTGTCTATGCTTAAGCCTATAAGCTGAACGTTGCGCTTTTTCAGTTCTTCATTTATGTTGGCGAAAGCGACAAATTCGGTGGTGCAAACAGGGGTAAAGTCAGCTGGATGAGAAAAGACTATAACCCATTTGCCTTTGAAGTTGGAAAGTTTTATGTTGCCCTGGGTTGTCGCGGCTTCAAAATCAGGTACTTTATCTCCTATTTTGGGGAAAGCTTGTTCACATTTTTCTTCCATAATTCACACCATTATGTTGGTTTGGTAACAAAATACTTATATGCGGTCGTTTAATATTTATTTATCGTCACAAAATAGCATAAAAACGTCTAAAAAAGTACGGAATTAGGAACAAAGAATGCCAGACATAGACGATTACGACAGAAAAATCGTTCAGATGCTCGAACAAGACAGCAGGCAATCATTTAATGAAGTTGCCAAAAAACTGAAGTTAAGCGACTCAGCTATAAGAAAAAGAGTAGTTGCGCTACAAGAAAAAGGCATAATTAAAAAATTCACAGTCCAAGTTGACCCCGCAAAAATGGGTATAAACAGCGTCTCCATAGTAGGGGTAGACGTCGAACCTACAAAACTGCTTGAAGTCGCCCAGAAACTTTGCGAAATAGTAGAAATAAAAAGCGTCGCCACCTCAACAGGCGACCACATGATAATGACGGAAGTTTGGACAAAAGACGGAAGAGAACTAACAAAACTTTTGTCTGAAAAAATTGGAGCAATAGACGGCGTCAAGAAAATTTGCCCCGCGATAATACTAGAAAAATTCAAAGAGTAAACAGTCTACAAGCTTCAATGGAAAAGGCAGAAGGAACAGGCAAGTTTTTAACAAATCAGCGTTAGTTTGACGGCGGCAACTAAACAGTTATTCTCTCCGAAACGGAGTAGATATTCATGCGTTTTCCTCGCACGAATCCAATCAAAGTCAAGTTGGTTTTTTCAGCCATGTCGATTCCTGAAGAAAGCGCCGCTGACAAAGAAGCTATAATTGGCAAACCTACTTTTGCTGCTTTGAAAACCACATCGCCAGAGATACGCCCGCTTAAGGTCAAGAAGCATTCATTGAAAACGCCTTGATTTAGAGCGACCATGCCAATGACTTTATCAACTGCGTTGTGTCTGCCAACATCTTCAGCTAGTGCAAGCATAGAAGCGTCGGCTCTGTATATTGCTGCAACGTGGAGACCACCTGTCTGCCTGAAACCTTCGGCTTTGAAGTTTAACTGATTTACACTGTCAAAAATTATTTGAGCATTAACCCTAAGGGTTGATTCGACTTGCGGGTTTTTTCCAATGTATTGGTGGGGGGAGCTGAAGGTATTACACGCGTATGAAGCCTAGAGAGCCTTACGCGGTCTTCAACGTTAACGGTTGGTTTCACTTTAACGTGGCAAACGCCCTCGCTTTCTTTGATAGTTACATCGCTTATTTCTTGGGTTGATTTGAGCACGCCTTCGGAGAGCAGGTGTCCAACTGCTAGTTCTTTGAGGTTTGTCGGCGAGCAGAGAATGGTTGCCCAAAAGGTAGTGTTCACAAATAACTGCAGAGGTTTCTCTTCAGCAACATAATCAGTAGTGTCTTCGGTTTTGCCTGTTACGAGGCTGAGTTTTTTAATTTTGACTTGTCTGGGCAAGTTTGGTGCCTACTATTTCGTGTTTTACCCGTTATAGTTCAAAGACAAACGCGCGATATTAACTGTTATGACTGAAACGTTAGAGCCATTAATGGAAATCCAAATAAGTTAATTTAAAAACTCATCAGTAAACTTGAGAGACCAATTACTGCGAGGGTACATACTGAATGGTTAAACGGGCGGGAATTGTGCTTGCAGGGGGAAGAGCAGAGAGATTTCAAGAAGAAAATGAAGAGTGGCAAGATAAAACCCTCGCAAAGCTTGCAGGTAAACCGCTAGTTATCCACGCCCTACAAAACCTGTGCCAAGTGGTTGATGATGTTGTGATATGCGTTAACGATGAAACACGCAAATTACAATATCTAAAGGTTTTGTCAGAAAATAGTATAGAAGACGCCAAAATAGTTGTTGATGAAAAAATTGATGATTTAGGTGGGCCACTGATAGCTATCTACACTGGTCTAAAAGCGGTAGATGCAGAGTTATGCATCACGCTCCCCGCGGATATGCCTCTTGTGCAACCCGCTGTTATGGATTACATGTTCGGAGAGATACAAGATTCTTTGGTCGTGGTGCCGGTTTGGCCTAATGGGCGATTGGAAACACTCAACATGGTTCTTAAGAGGGACAGCGCGTTAGAAATCGCGGGTACACTTTGCAGTTTAAAGCGGCAGCGTTC
>JBNVCD010000075.1:0-6867 GCA_050410875.1 Bathyarchaeia archaeon
CAAACTGGATGGGTAGCTTTGCCACCAAGGATCTCAGTTATTTTTTGACCGTAAGCTCGGTGTTTGATTACTTCTTTGGCTACGTCTAGACCGGCCTTTTCGATTACACCTAGGATGTTGCGTTTTTCTGCAGGAGCGTCAGGTCCAACAATGAAGTCAGGGCCGCCTAAATAGTAGAAGTGCAACGTGTGGTCGTAAATGTAGTAGCCACAATTCATGAGTTCACGGAGTTTCTTTGCTGCTGATGGAGGTTCAACGTTGAATGCTGCGTCTAAAGCTTTGACTGAGGCAAAGTGGTGGGCAACGGGGCAGACGCCGCATATTCTTGTGGTAAGTTGGGGCATAAGCTCGGCTCTCCGACCAACGCAGAATTTTTCGAAGCCGCGAAGTTCTGGGATTTTTAGGTAAGCGTTTTCCACATCGCCTTTGTCGTTGAGGAATATGGAAACGTTGCCGTGGCCTTCAAGGCGGGTAATAGGGTCTATGAGTATTTCTTTCATTTTTTCATCACCTTACGTTTGAGTATAGAAGCAGGCAAACTGTACATGTAGAATGTGCCAACAGGGTCTTTGATTTGGCTCATTAATTTCTCGACGTCTTCCTCGGTGTATTGCCCGGGCTCTTTATCTATGCCAAGGATAGATGCGAGAGCAGTTATCATGCTAGCTCCGACTTCAGGTTGGTTTGGAGTTGCTCCGCCGCAGCCTGTGCAGGGCATGTCAACTTTTAGGCATTGTGCGCCACACCCGCTGCGGGTTGCGAAACCCATGCAGATGATGCCTTGCTCCATGAGACATCGCTCGGGGTCAGGAGTTTTTTCGTAGACACGGTAAATTTTGGTGATTTTCTTGTTTTCTCGTTTTCTGGGGCATTCGTCGCAGACTGCCTTCATAGGTGCGAGCACCGAGCCTTTTGGAGGCAATTTGCCTTGTGCAATGGCGTCTATGGCGTTGCTGATCAACTTGACTGGAGGTGGACATCCAGGCAAGAAGTAGTCTACATCTACTGTTTGAGCAAGAGTCTGCACGCTGTCGTAGAATTCAGGTATCTGCAGAGTGCCTTCTTTCACTGTGGTTTTTGTCTTTGGCACCGTTGCTTTTGGATTAACGTTGGATTTATCTTTCAGGTATACTTGCTCGAAAATTTCTTCGCGGTTATGAAGGTTTGCTAATCCGGGTATGCAACCTTCGTGGGCACATGATCCGAAGGCGACGAGAGTTTTGGATTTTTTGCGTAGGAGCTTTGCCATGTGTTCCTGCTCAGAGTTCCGTATAGAACCGTTAAAGAACGTGATGTCGATGTATTTGTCAGGCAGTGCCTCAACATCTTTATACTTCACGTCCATAGCTACGGGCCAGAACACAATATCGGCAATTTTAACTACGTCTAAGATTTTCTCGTTGATGTCTAACACGGCGATTTCGCAGCCGCCGCAACTTGCAGCCCAATAAAAGGCTATTTTCAGTTTTTGGCTCATTTAATTTGCACCTTCATTTATTTGTTTTAATAATTTTGAGGTGTCAACTCTGAGTTCATTAAAGGCAAGTTCTTCAGGCATCATACCTAACGCTAAACCGAGCAGTTGTGGATAATGCAGGATAGGAATGCCGTAGGTTTCATTGAACATTTTCTCGATTCGCAACTCATTTGTATCGAACATTATGTGGCAGAACGCACAAATTGTTATTAAAGCTTGCGCGTCCACCATCTTCACGTGATTCAGTTTATCTCTAGCAAGCTGCAACGCCACCTTATCGCTTACACCAACACTGGGAGCACCGCAGCATTCAGTTTCGTCCATATAATCTAAGCAGGTTGCACCCGTAGCCTCTATAAGCTTCTTCAGAATCTGCGGGTCTTCAGGATCGTCAAAGCCTATGTATTCTTTGGGTCGCAGCAAATGGCAACCTACGTGTTCAGCAACCTTCAACATGGTAAGAGGTTTAACCACAGCTTTCTTTATGTTATCTACGCCAACATCTTCCATTAGAACCTGCATAATGTGTTTCGTTACGACGGTTCCCTTAAACTCTAAACCTGACTCCTTTAAGTGTGCATTAATTTTTTCTCGCAGCGTCTTGTCATCCTTCAAAATTTTTGTGACTTTCTTTAAAGTGCCTGCGCACCCTGGGCACAAAGTGAGTATGTTTAGCCCTGTTTTTTCCGCTACTGCCAAGTTTCTGGCAGCCAAAATCAGCATCATCTCGTGGCTGACAGGGTCTAAAGGTAGACCACAGCAGTTAAACTCAGGCATTTCAACTAACTCCACGCCTAGTTTAGCGAGGACTTTGCGGGCAGAAATTTCGTACGCGGAAACGCGGTAAGGAACAGCGCATCCAAGAAAAATCAGGTACTTATTGTTGTTGCTCATTCCGTTCCACCTTTCTTTTCGACATGCTTCATGAAGCTTACATCTTTGAGGCTTTTCCTGATAGCTTCAGGATTGCCCTTTGGAAGAGGAGGCAACCCAAGGCTTTCGCGTTTTTTGATGCGTAAGTCAGGGATCTTGTAGGCGTAACCTGACTCTAAGATGCTACAAGCCTGATCTTTGAAAACTTGTGGTACACAACCGTTTTCTGCAGCTAAGTTACGAAGCACGCGAATAACGCTGGCAACTTCTACATCTTGGGGACAACGGTCAGTACATGTAAAACACGCAGCGCAAAGCCAGAGTGTGCCGCTTTTAAGAACACGGTCTTTTAATCCAAGTTGCGCCATACGGATTATGGTGCGGGGTCTGTAGTCATCGCTAAACCGTGCAACAGGGCAGTCAGAGGTACATGTTCCACATTGATAGCACTTCAACAAACCCTCGCTGCCATGCATTTTTACAAGTTCATACTTGAATTTCGGGTCAAACTCTGAAGCCCGAATTGGCTCCTTGTTTGATGTTGTTGATGAGGTCTCAGTCATTAAACAATACTCTCCCAACGGCACAATGGAAACCCAAGTCTCCAACTTTAACCTCGCCACCCGAGATAGCGAGATTTAAGAAAACTGTTGAAAGCAAAGGGTATAAGTAAATGGATCCCTTTTGAGCTCCAACCTTGGGCAGCACATTGATGCACCGTGCGCACATAGAGGTTCAAAAAGCCCATTTCCACTACATAAATGTTCGGTAATAAGCGCGACTTTCGCTCCATTTTCTGCAGGATTTCTGAACGCCAAATTTTTGAAAAACTGTTTGCCACCTCCATAGGGTGTGTTAGGAATTTTCATTTAAAGGCAGAAAGTTCCTAAAGAGACTGAAAAATTAGAACTATGAAAGGGGCTGCTGCTACGGTTGAACCTAAATTAGCAGTGCTTGAGAAGAAGGTAAATTAGAAATCAACCTGGCAGTTGCTTGGCAACCCCTATTTTAGAAAGGATTAAATGTCGATAACTCTATTTATTGGAAGAAAATGTCGGCAACTTCAAATTTGGGGTAGAAACAAACATGAAAATAATATCAAAAGAAGATTTCTCCGAGTTCGTTGATGCGTTGATAAAAGATGAAAAATGGAATGTGATAGGGGTCAAGGCTAAAGGTGACAAGTTCGCTTTTGGACCACTTGAGAGCGCCAGTGAGCTTCGCTTGGATTATGATGTTACGCTTTTGCCGCCTAAGAAGTATTTTTTTCCTCAGCGCGAAACTCTTTTCACGTATAACTTAGCCGACGGATCCTCTACTAAAAACATTGAAGCTAAACCCTCGGTGATAATTGGTGTTCACCCCTACGATATTGTGGCGTTGTTCCACATGGATGAAATATTTAGAGACACTAAATCAGACCCTCACTATTTTGAGAAAAGGAACTCCACAGTAATCATCGGCGTGAACATACAGAAAATGTCTAAATGGAATTTTGCTTCCTACATGGGATGCGCCATCGTTGATTACGGTTATGATTTGATGCTTACAGACCTAGGAAACAGGTATGCTATAAGTGTGGGGTCTCAAAAAGGGGGAGAGTTACTCTCAAAATACGCAAAAAACGTAACCAGCGCGCTTGCCCGCGACATCCAGCTTGTAGGTCAAAAGAAACGTGAAATAATGAACATGTCCCAGCAAAGATTTGATTTTCCCCCTGAAATGATCCCTGAATTGCTCAAAGAAACTTACGAGGAAAGTGGTTTCTGGGAGAAACACGCTGAAAAATGTTTAGCATGCGGTTCTTGTGTTCTGGTTTGCCCCACCTGCTACTGCTTTGACGTAAAAGACAACCCTGACCTTGCTCTTGAACAAGTGGAACGTATACGAACGTGGGATGGCTGCCTACTCGAAGATTTCGCCAAGATAGCCTCAGGAGAAAACTTCCGCCCCACACGCCCCACGCGGTATCGGCATCGATACTTCAAGAAAGGCAAGTACCTCTTTGACAGGTTTGGCTTCATATCATGCGTAGGCTGCGGTAGATGCTCATCAAACTGTCTACCCAACATCGCGAACCCTGTTGAATTATTCAACGACATGTACCATGAAATTCACAGTAAAGGAGTCAAAATCAGCCCTGCGCAAACACCTGAAGTTAACATCCAAACCGAAGGCAACATCGATTATGTACCAAGACTTGCAACAATCATCAACAAGACAGTCATGACTGCCAACGAGACACTTTTCGAAATCAAAATGGATGATGGCTCAGAACTGGGACATAAACCTGGCCAGTTTGCAGAGATTTCAGTTTTCGGTATAGGCGAAGCCCCCATCTCCATCTCGTCGCCGCCTACAAAAAAGGGATCGTTTGAAATCTGCGTACGAAAAGTCGGCAACGTCACAAACAAACTGCACACACTCAAAGTGGGAGACAAAGTCGGCGTAAGAGGACCCTTTGGAAACGGCTTTGACGTGGACGCTTTGAAAGGAAAAGACCTGCTGTTTGTCGCAGGAGGTTTAGGAATTGCGCCGTTACGGTCGCTCTTTAACTACGTCTTAGACAAGCGTAAAGAGTTTGGCCACGTGGTTCTGCTATACGGCTGCAAAGAACCAAGAGAATTACTCTTCAGCAAAGAAATGGAGGCGTTAGCCCGCAGGCCAGATGTTGAGTTCAAAGCTACTGTGAACTGGTGTCCTGACGGAGAATCTTGGGGAGGAAACATCGGAGTTATCACAACGCTAATTCCACAGGTTTCTTTTGACCCAGACAAAATTTACGCTATAGTCTGCGGTCCACCTGTCATGTACAAATACGTCATTGCCGACTTGAAAGCCCGAAAAGTTCCAGACGACCACATAATCGTGTCGCTGGAGCGAAGAATGAAATGCGGCGTAGGGAAATGCGGCCACTGCCAAATTAATCAAATCTACGTTTGCAAAGATGGCCCAGTTTTTAATTATTCAAAAATAAAAGGAGTACCGGAGGCGCTATAAAATGAAGCCAAAAGTTGCTTTCTTTGATTTTGCAGGTTGCGAAGGAGACCAGTTACAGGTCGCCAACTTGGAGGAGGACCTGCTAACATTGCTTGGTCAAGTTGAAGTTGTGAGTTTCCGAGAAATCATGAAAGAGCACAGCGACGACTACGACATAGCCTTCATTGAAGGATCCTGCACTAGACTACAAGACGAAGACAGATTGAAGCAGATCAGAAAAAACGCAAAAATTGTTGTTGCGATCGGTTCATGCGCAACCATAGGCGGCATAAACGCTCTTAAAAACTACAAAAACCTCGACGACGTAAGACAAACAGTATATGGCGAAAACGCCAGATTCTTTGACACCTACGCTGCCAGACCCATAGACGCAGTAATTCCTGTGGACGCCTATGTGCATGGCTGCCCCATTGACCGCAACGAGTTTCTGCAGGTGGTAAAATCGTTGTTGCTAGGAAAGAAACCTGAAATACCCAATTACCCTGTGTGTGTAGAGTGCAAGAAGAACGAGAACATCTGCGCATTTGACAGAGGACAGTTCTGCGTGGGACCCGTCACAAGAGCAGGATGCAACAGCTGCTGCGTCAACGAAGGAACCATATGCTGGGGCTGCCGCGGATTAATTGATAACCCAAATGAAAACAGCCAAAAAGAAATTTTGATCAAGTATGGTCTTACGGTAGACGACGCCATTGGCAAGTTTAAGCTGTATTTTGGTTGGCAGGAGGGTAAACGATGAAAGACGCAAAAAGCGGTGAAAAAAACTTGGAAGTAAAAGTACACTACGTAACCAGAGTAGAAGGTCACGGCAACATCTACGTGAACGTGAAGAACGGTATATTGGAGAAATGCGAGTGGAGCATTCCTGAGGCACCACGATTCTTTGAAGCCATGGTTGTGGGTCGCCAGTGGAACGAACTTCACCACATAACCTCGCGCATCTGTGGCATCTGCAGCATAGGACACACCCTAGCTTCGCTGAAGGCTACAGAAGCGGCGATGGGTATAACGATAAGCGAACAAGACCTCAAACTAAGAAAACTGGCACTGCACGCTGAAAACCTGCAAAGCCACATCTTGCACGTTGGATTTTTGGCTCTGCCAGATTTACTTGGTGTAGGTTCAGTAATACCCCTAGCGACATCCAACCCTAATGAAGTGAAAACTGTTCTAAGCCTGCATCGTATGGCAAACGAAATGTCCAACATGATCTGTGGCAGAACAACACACCCCCAAAGGCTAATACCTGGCGGATTCTCGAAGATACCAACAATGAAAGAACTGGCGGCTTTGCGAAAAAGACTCCAAGACGCCATTCCAAGCATTGAAGCAGTAGTGAACCTTGTCAAGAGCGTAGCGGGAAAGTTTCCTGACTTTACAAGGGAAACAGAATTCATCGGTTTAACAAGCCCTGACGAATACGCACTTTACGATGGACAGTTAGCATCCACTGATACAGGTAACGCGCCTGTGAAAGAGTACCTCTCATACACCAATGAGTACATCGTACCGATATC
>JBNVCD010000075.1:6877-7281 GCA_050410875.1 Bathyarchaeia archaeon
CGGCAAAAAGGTCAAAACACGCCCGCGACTCGTACATGGTAGGCGCCCTCGCAAGATTCAACCTCAACTACAACAAACTGTCGCCACTAGGCAAAAAGGTGGCAGAAATGTTCGGTTTGAAACCAGTCTGCCACAACCCCTTCATGAACAATATTGCACAACTAGTAGAAATAGCTCACAGCGTAGAAGACTCAATCCGCTTAATCGATGAACTGGAATCTACAGGGTTAAAGCCACAACCGGAATATCATAAACCAGACATAAAAATCAAAGCTGGCTCAGGAGTAGGGGCAGTTGAAGTTCCAAGAGGAATACTCTTCCATGATTACACGTACAATGCCAAAGGCGTCTGCACAAAAGCAAACTGTGTTATACCCACTAACCAGAACCATGGCAACATAGAG
>JBNVCD010000076.1:0-3848 GCA_050410875.1 Bathyarchaeia archaeon
GCTCCTTAATAGGGATCTTGACGCTGTGGTTTTCTGAAAGAAAAACCAAAAAGATATTTGTTTACCTTGTAAGTTTCGCCGCCGGAGGACTTTTCGGAGACGCTTTTCTCCATCTCACCCCCGAAGCCATGAAAGAAGCAGGTGCCCAAACCACTGCAGCCATGCTGATACTCACAGGCATTTTGTCATCTTTCGCAGTGGAACGTTTCCTGCAATGGCGCCACTGCCACATTCCCACTTCAAAGGAACACCCTCACACTTTTGCCTACATGAACCTGTTCGGCGACGCCGTGCACAACCTTATAGACGGCGTAATCGTCGCCGGCAGCTACTTAGTCAGCATACCCATAGGAGTAAGCACAACAATCGCTGTGATCTTTCATGAAATCCCCCAAGAACTAGGAGACTTCAGCGTCCTTGTATACGGCGGCTTCCAAAAAAAGAGAGCGCTCATGTTTAATTTTTTAACGGCGCTCACAGCTGTTATCGGCGCAATAATCGCTTTGGTTGTAGGCTCCTCCGTAGAAGGGTTCACGCCGCTGCTGGTTCCTTTTGCCGCAGGAAACTTCATCTATATTGCGGGCTCCGATTTGATCCCCGAACTACGCAGAGATAACCCTGAACTCAAGAAGTCAGCGTTACAGCTGACCTCACTAATTTTGGGAATTATACCTATGCTACTGCTGCTACTCTTAGAATAGCAGAAACAAGTAGCATAAAGAAGCAAAGTAAGAAGCAAAGTTTCCTGTATCTTCACACTTTGCTTTTTGGTCATTCAAGCGGCTACCGCATAAAGCGTATATCTTTCAGAGACTAAACGCGCCCTCACTGTAAAGCTAACGTTGACCTAATTTAGCAGACTTAGTTTTCAGCTAGAAATCATTTACAAAAAAAGAAGGGAGAAGGTTGTTGTTGGTTTATTTGCGTTTGCGCAGGAAGACTGCGGCGACTGCAACGACGACTAAGACGACGGCGACGGCGACAACGTAGATGTCCATGCTAGGCGCTGGAGACTCAGGCTCAGGAACCACACTAGGCGAAACAGTTGGCGTCGGAGCCACAGTAGGCGCAGTCGTGGGAGCAACAGTGGGTGCGACGGTGGGTGAGGCAGCAGGAGCAGCTGGACCTACTATGAAGTAGGTTGTTTGTGAGGAGCCCCAGTAGGATTCAGTGCCTTCGAAGGTTGCGGTGACTTTGTATGTGCCTTCAACTGGTGGTGTCCACGCTATGGCGTAGTTGCCGTTTTCGTCAGTTACGGCTGTGCCGATGTCTTGGAAGTTGCCGTTGGGGTCAATGGCTGTGAGTTTCACTTTGACGCCGACAGCGTCTGTTGGCTTTGGTTTTTGCATGTAGAGGTACTCCATCCACTTGGCCATGCTTTCGTCTGAGACTGCGGGGACGACGTTGAATTTGCCGTCTTCGACTAGTTTCTTGGCGCCTGCGGAGATGTCTGTGACTGTGCCTCGGATCAGCAGACTTTCGCCTTTGCTGACGGCTGTAGCGGGAGCGTCAACTGTGGTTTTGCTTGGGCCTTTGCCGATGCAGTAGATCTGCATGTCGTAGGTGTTCAAGTACGCCATGTACCCGTCTGCGATTGGGCTAGCCCATTGGCCGAAGCCGCCTGCGGCGTACCAGCTGAGTATGGTCCAGAGTTCTTTGCCTGTGTAGGCGTCGACGCAGCGTACTCGGGCGCCTTTGTACATGGGTGTGTTAGGTGAGTGCTCGCTTGTGAAGAGGTATATTTTTCCGTCTGCTATGGCGCTGATGTAGAGTGGGTAGTTGCCCCAAGGTGTTTCTTCGCCGCTGTTGGTGCTGTTGCCTGGTCCGCCGTTGCCGTAGGACCATTTCAGTCTGCCTGTTCGTGATTCGAAGCAGTAGAGTATGCCTCCGTAGCCAGTTACGTAGAGGTTACCGTATGCGACGTAGCCCACTGCGGGCGGGTTAGATACGATGCCGTAGTACTGGTATGCTCGGAAGTTGCCAATTGGACCCCACAGCAGGTTGCCAGTGTCAAGGTCGTATCCCCACCACTGCATGGTTTCTTTGTTGGTGAGGAACCAAACGCGGTTTACTGCGTCCACTTGAACGTTGACTGTTCCTGAGCTGGGTGCGCCCATGTACGCCATGGTCAGGTTGCCTGCGGGAGCTGAGTAGTTGCGTATCCAAAGTATGGTGCCGCGGTTGCTGGGTTTGTCGCTGATTGCCCAGAAAGTCATGGGGTCAGGAGTGCCGAAAGCGCTGAAGGCAGGCATTGGCGTGGATGTGCCGATGATTATGTCGCCGGGGACAACGCTAAGGATCGAGGGGCTGCCTAGACCGGTTAGGTCTCCAACGGTTACGTTCCATGAATAGGCTGTGCTTGCGTCAACTGATTTGCCGACGGGTCTCCACTGGTGGAAGGCGCTGCCCGAGGTCCCGGCTAGCAGTCCAACAGCTGCGGTGTTGTTCCATGCTGCGAGCCAGCCTGATTTGGCTGTGGAGTTGTAGACTAGGCGGTAGCGCAGGATTTCGCCGTTTGGACCCATCACTGGTGTGCCACTGGGCACGTTTGTGAGGTTAAAGACGTTTGCGCCGGTTCTTGCGTCGAATGCCATCCAGGTGGTGCCTGAAACTTGCCAGAGATAGCCGTCAGGTATGACGCCGTGCTGGTTCATGGATTCGTAGCTGTAGAGTTGGCCGAACGTGGGGGAAATGAGGTCATTTGTCCAGAGGGTTTGACCTGTGCGTAGATCTACGCAGGTGTAGGGGCCGCTTGCTGCGTTGTTGCTTAGCGGAGTATCATAGTACAATCGTCCGTGGATGGCAAGGGCGTTGCCGAATCGGCCTTCGTAGGACAAACCCATGTAGTAAGCTTGTCCGTCAAAGCTGACGTGTGTGCCGCCGACGATGCCCCCGTCTTGGAGGGGTTTGACCCACATTACGTGTGGTGTGTTGGGTGCGATGCCGTCAGGTTGAACGTAGCCGCCTCCGAAGCCTCCGCCGCCCTGCAGTTGACCGCTGTCTCTGCCTAGCCAGTTAGAAGCTATGATCCACCAGTTGCTGTTTTGACCCTCAATGGGGCGTGTCCAGTAGCTTGTGGGGAGTGGGTAGTCAGGAATTTTTGTTGGTCCTGTCTGCTGCACTGTCAGGGTTGTTCGCGCGCTGCTGGGCAAGAAGTAGTCGCCGACGTAGGCGCTGTTAGAGCCAGCTTGGCCGTTTTCAGGGTTGTACAGCGAGGCTACTTGACCTGGGAAGGTGAAGTCGAAGACGTAGGTTCCAACCTGTGTGGGCGTGTACAAGAAGAACGCGGCGGAAGTGGCTTCTGAAGTGAAAGGTCCCTTATTTTCTGTGGTGCCGTCGGGTCTGGTGATTTTCACCATGTAGCCTTGCCAGCGGTCACCGCCGCTGCCTGCAGCGGATGGTGGAGGCCAGTTCAGCCACATGACAACGAAAACTTGATTGCCAACACCAGCAGGGTCAGGTGAAGCTACGATGTAGGCGTAGGTGGGGACGTTCCACGCGGGCGTGTGAGCGCTAGCCAGTGGCAGTGTAGCGATTGCAGTGGAGCTGAGAAGCATGAGAAGCAAAGCAACAGTAGCGATTTTGGATTTATTGTCTGCTAACAAATTTTTTGAATAAATTCTCAACTTGTTATCTCTCCAATTGTTCCTAACCCCTCGTATGAGGGGAAAGAAAATTTAAGTGTTTTGCCAAATCCGAAAATTGCCCCATACAAAGTAGCCAAGTCAGCAGTTAAAAGGAAACAATTTAAGGCAAAAAATAAGATAAAAGGGCAAAAACAGAAACTGGGCTTCCCACTTTTTCATAGCATGCGGTTAAAAGGCAAGGTTATTCTTAGACGCGTAACA
>JBNVCD010000076.1:3858-4248 GCA_050410875.1 Bathyarchaeia archaeon
ACGTTTTCAACGTATTTTTTGAGGGCTTCAGCGAATTCACTGATCGTTTCCGGCGAGTAGGGTTTCACTTCACGATACTTCTTATCCAAGGTGTCTTCGGGTACAAACTGCTGCAGCGCATACGTTGAAGCGCCCGCTACAAGTTCCCCTACAACTTTGACGTCCTCCGGCAAGAACAGGTCTGGAACCATGGTTGTTCGGAATTCATAGGGAACCTTGCATGCCTTTAGGATTTCGATGCTGCGCAGCAGTGCAGTGGTGTCTTTGGCGCCAAGCTGTTTGTATTTAGCAGGGGAGGTTTTCACGTCCAGCGCCACGTAGTCCACGTAAGGCAAGCATTTTTCGAGGACATCGGGGAAAAACCCGTTGGTGTCTAGTTTCACGCTGAAA
>JBNVCD010000076.1:4258-5643 GCA_050410875.1 Bathyarchaeia archaeon
TTGAGTTTTAGCAGGAAGCGGGGTAGCTCGCTGTGCATGCAGGGTTCGCCGCCTGTGACGACGACGGCGTCAACGTATTTTTTGCGTTTCTCCAAGAGTTGCAGCGCAACTCCTTCTTGCAGGAATGGGGGTTTGGGGTCTACGGCTATGCGCCAGTTATGGCAAAAGCCGCAGCGCAAATTGCATCCCGGCGTGAACAGTACTGAGGCTACTTTGTTGGGGTAGTCGATGAGGCTTGTCTTCTGAATGCCGCTGAACTTCATTTGCAAGCTTCACGCCGCTAGTTTGCGATGGGGGCAGTTGCCACAAGTAAAGAGCGGTCGAAGGTTTTGCGTATGGCAAATTCGGCTTGTTTGCCATTGTTCCATTGGTCGACAGGTCTTAGGTAGCCGACAACGCGGCTGTAGACTTCGCTTGGAGCGCCGCATACTGGGCACTGTTTGTGTTCGCCGCTGGTGTAGCCATGGTTGGGGCAGATGCTGAAAGTCGGCGTGAGGGTGAAGTAGGGCAGTCGTGAGCTGTTGGAAACTTTCTTGATGAGTTCTGCTGCGGACTTCCAGGAGTATAGTCTTTCGCCAAGGAAGA
This sequence comes from Bathyarchaeia archaeon, assembly GCA_050410875.1. Classification (GTDB taxonomy): domain Archaea; phylum Thermoproteota; class Bathyarchaeia; order Bathyarchaeales; family Bathycorpusculaceae; genus JADGNF01. Next base: position 4,844 of record JBNVCD010000076.1, read on the forward strand.
TGTGGAAGACTGTGCCGCCTGTGTAGAGAGGTTGCAGCCGCTCTTGGTGCTCTAATGCTTCAAAGAGGTCACCTTCAAAGTCCACAGGCAACTGGGAACTGTTTGTGTAGAAGGGTTCAGCATGGCTGTTTACGACTTGGCTTTGATTGGCTACGATGATGTCTGGGTAGCGGCGTTTGTCGATGCGGGCAAGCCTGTAGGAGGTGCCTTCTGCAGGGGTAGCTTCAAGGTTGTATATGTCGCCTGTCTCATTCTGGAACTCCACAAGTTTCTCACGCATGAAAGTTAAAATTTTCACGGCGAAGTCAGCGCCCTCCTTGGAGGCTATGTTGACGCCAAGCAAGTTTACAATAGCTTCGTTGATGCCAACCAAGCCAATTGTGGAGAAGTGGTTCTTCCAGTATTTGCCGTGCGCTTGCTTGATGTTGCGCAGGTACCTTCGGCTGTAGGGGTACAAGCCGTTGTCCGTGAACGCCTCGAGAGCTTTACGTTTAATGACTAAGCTGCTCTTGGCAACCTCCATTTTTTGTTCTAACCTCTGGAAGAATTCGTCTTCATCTTTGGCTAAGTACCCTATGCGGGGCATGTTTAAGGTGACCACGCCTATGGAGCCCGTCAGCGGGTTAGCGCCAAAGAATCCACCGCCGCGTTTACGTAATTCGCGGTTGTCAATACGAAGGCGGCAGCACATGCTGCGGACGTCTTCAGGTTTCATGTCACTGTTTACAAAGTTGGAGAAGTAGGGAACACCGTATTTGGCTGTCACTTCGAAGACTTTTTGGGAAACAGGAGAGTCCCAG
>JBNVCD010000076.1:5653-7099 GCA_050410875.1 Bathyarchaeia archaeon
GTTATATTGTAGGTGGGTATGGGGAAGGTGAAAACTCTGCCTTTTGCGTCGCCCTGCTGCAGAACTTCAGCGAAAGCAGTGTTGAACATTTCCATCTCTTTAGCCATGTCGCCGTAGGTGTCTTCAGTGATTTTGCCGTTGAATATTACGCCCTCATTTTTCATGAAGTCTGGAACTGTCAAATCCAATGTTAAGTTGGTGAACGGCGTTTGGAAACCAACACGGGTGGGCACGTTCATGTTGAAGAAAAACTCTTGCATGCACTGTTCTACTTCTTTTTGGGTGAGGTGGTCGTAACGTATGAAGGGCGCCAAGTACGTGTCAAAGTTGCTGAACGCCTGTGCACCTGCAGCTTCGCCTTGAAGCGTGTAGAAAAAGTTTACTATTTGACCGAGGGCAGTGCGGAAGTGCTTGGCGGGTTTGCTTTCAATTTTACCCGCAACTCCACCAAAACCTGACATGAGCAGATCACTCAAGTCCCAACCCACGCAGTAGGGTCCTAGCACGCCAAGGTCGTGTATGTGGATATCACCTGAGAAGTGAGCCTCCGCTATGTTGGAGGGGTAAATACGGCTTATCCAATACTTGGCGATGACAGTGCTGGAGAGGTAATTGTTTAAGCCCTGTAGCGAGTAGCTCATATTGCTGTTTTCTTTTACTCGCCAGTCCTCAACCTCGAGGTACTGATCGACAAGGTCTGCGCTACTGAGGAGCGCGGCTAATTCACGCATGTCCGCGTGCTGCTTTCTGTACAGGATGTAGGCCTTCGCGGTTTGCGCATGACCATTCTCTATAAGCATCTTTTCAACGAGGTCCTGGATCTCCTCAACTGTGGGGCAGCCGTCCTCGCCAAAGCGGTTTTTAAGCTCCGCTACAACTTGGTCACTGATTATCCTGGATTGTTCACGGTTTGTTCCGCCTACAGCTTTGGCGGCTTTCCAGATAGCATTAGTTATACGTTCTTGATCGAAAGGCTCTAGTTTTCCATCACGTTTCCGAACATACTTCATTGTTTTTTCACCTCAAGGAGCACGCGGCGAAAATCTTCAGGTTCCTCAAACTTCTTGTAAACTGAAGCGAAGCGGATATACGCGACGCGGTCTAACGCTTTCAGATGTTTCATGACGAGGTCGCCAATTTCCTGCGACGTAACCTCTTCTTTTCCGAGCAGCATCAACTCCTGTCTTACGCGGTCGGCAAGTTGGTGGATTTGATCCATAGTTACCGGGCGTTTTTCGCAGGCTTTCTGTAATCCGCCTACAATTTTGTTAACGTTGAACCGCTCCAGCTTTCCGTCTTTTTTGCGAACCATCATTTCCACGGTTTCGATGTACTCGTAAGTTGTGAAGCGTTTGCCACATTTTATGCATTCTTTGCGTCTGCGGGTTGTGTTTTCCAGCGAGTCACGTGTCTCTAGCGTTTTGAATTCTTCAGATTCACAGTAGG
>JBNVCD010000077.1:0-7078 GCA_050410875.1 Bathyarchaeia archaeon
CCCGGCGACCTTGTTGTGGTGGGGGAAATCCAGAATACGGGTTCAAGCGTTATAGATTTTGTGCGTTTAGAGGGTATAGCGTACACGACGGATGGTGAACCTCAAGCTGCCTCCTACAGTGTAGCGTTTGTCAACAACCTTTTGCCTCAGCAGAAAGCGCCTTTCTATATGCTGTTTGATGTGATGAGCACGCTTTCAGGGAACTTGACGTGGGTGCCACAGTTGGATCACGTGAGTTTTCGGGTGATTTTAGCTGACGAGACAGATGTGCGGCAGTATGATGGGTTACAGATTGTGGCGAACACTTCCTACGTTGACAGCAACGGTTACTACAACGTGGTGGGTTACCTGCAGAACGTGGGTAGCCAGCAGAGCGGCAAAGTTTGGGTGACAGGCACGTTCTACAACGCCTCCGGCGCCGTCATTGGGACGGGGTTCACCAATTACTTGGCGAATTACACTGCGCCCAACGAGTCGATACAGTTTGCTCTCAAACCGTTAGATGTGACGCCTGAAATGTCTGCTCAAATTGCGGGTTACTCCTTGCTGATTCAAAGCAAAGAGCCTGAACCGACGCCTTCGCCGACGCCTGTAGCGACGACGACGCCCAGCGGCTCCATCACCGCGTCGCCTTCCACCACTGTGCAGGCAACTCAGTCCACAGAATCTGCCTCGTCATCTTCCACGTTAGTTACTGCTGTCTTGGCGGTTGCAGTAGTGGTTGTTGTCGTGGTTGTTGCTGTGCTGGTGGTTAAAAAGAAATCTGCAAAGCAGTAACCCTATTTCTAACATTATTTTTTCTTTTGATTTTTTGTTGAGTTTTTTGTTGTTGTGGAGAAACAGGTTTTGTTGTTGGCGTGGGGTTTAGTTGGTTTGTGTGGGGTTCAGAGGATAAAGGGTGTTTGGGGTTTTAGGTGTTTCGGAAGATGGTTTCTTGTGGGTAGACGACTATGCCTTGGTCGGTGAAGTCGTAGAGGCAGAGTTTGTTGATTATTTTTGTGCCTCTCATTTTTCTTACTTCTACGGCGCGTACGATGAAGTCTCTTATGCGGTAGACGTGTAGGTATATTATGCCTTGGGCTAGGAATTCGACGGCGCTGAATTTTTTTTGGTCTGCTGTTTCTTCGAATTTTTCGGTGAGGAGTAGCGTTGTGAGGTTCATTTCCATGAGTCCGCGGATTAGTTTTAGGTTTTGTTGTCGGGCTTCGAAGTCTTCGCTGTATTTGAGGGAGAGGGCGGTGAGGGAGTCGATGACGCATCGTTTGGCGTTTATTTTTCGTTTTGCTTCGGCGATTAAGCCTAAAAGTCCGTCGATGTTGAATTCTTCGGTGACTAGTTCGCCTTTGAGGGTGTATGTGGTTTGGTTGGGTTCTTTTATTGGGGTGGCGTTTATGATGGAGAGTTTTCCTTTGTTTTCTAGTTCGTAGAAGTTCCAGCCGAAGCGCATCATGTTGTTGGCGATTGAGAATGGGGGTTCTTCGAGTGTGACGTATATGCCGTTTTCGTTGTGGCGGGTTATGCCGTTGTATATGAATTGTGAGCCGAAGATGGTTTTGCCTGCGCCTGGTCCTCCTACGAGGGCGTAGCAGAAGTTTTTTGGGAAGCCGCCTTCGATGAGGTCGTCTAGGCCTTGTATGCCGGATTTGGTTCGTTCTATCATCGGTTGCACCTGTTTTGTGGTTTAGTTTTGTGTTTTGGCGTTATTTGAATTTATGGCTTTTTGATGTAGTCGAATAGTGTGGGTGTGGATTTGCGTAGTGATCTTAAAAGGTACAGCACGAGTATGGCGCAGACTATGAGGAGTAGGATTGCTCCGATTAGTGACCAGTCTTGCTGGTTTTGGGGTGTGCCCATGGCGGGGTTTGAGATGGTTATTGTTTGGGGTTTGTTGGGGTAGGTTATGCATAGTGTGTCTGTGGTGTTGCCTGGGATTAGTTGGGGTGTTACTTCGATGCCGTCTAGGAAAACTTTGATGGTGGCTGCGTCGAGGGTTTTGGGGATTATGATGTTGAGGTAGCCTGCGGTGTCGGCTGCGCCGTCGATGGTGGTGTTGTCGACGGTGAGGTGTAGTTCTGTGTTGTTGGTTGTTAACTGGTTGAGGGGGCTGTTGGTTTCTATTGTGACGTTGAAGTTTGTTATGTTGAGGTGGTAGGTGTTTACCCAGTTGGCTATGGCGGTTTTTGGGTTGTCCATGATGATGGGGTTGCTTGTTAACTCTGTGCCTGTGGCGTCGCCGCTCCATCCTGTGAATGTGTGTGTTACGGTGTCGTTTTCGTTTATTATGGCTGTGTTGAGGCTGGCGTGTGCGGTTGCGCCTTTGTTGTACCAGCCTGAGCCGCTGGTTGTGCCGTATGGTGAGATGACTGTTAAGCTGTATTGTGTGGTGTAGGTTACTGTTACTGTGTTGGTTGAAGCGTAGCCGCTGGGTGTAGTGGCGGAGTATCTGGTGCCGTCTGAGCTTGAGATGTATGAGGTGATGTTCCATGGGTATACGCCTGTGGGCAGGTTTCTGACTGTTAGGGTCTTTGAGGTTGAGGTTAAGGTGGTGTTGCCTACGGTTACGCTCCAGCGTGTGCCGTTTGGAAGGCCTGTGACGGTGAAGGTTACGTTTCTTAATGGCGGGTTTGCTTCGAAGGTGGCGGTTATTTGGTGTGGGCTTTGGATGTTTGTGAACGTGTAAGTTGTAATTGGCCCCATGGAGGTGCCGTCTACGATGACGTTGACGGTGTGGTAGCCGGCGTTAGGTGTTATGGTGAAGGTTTGGTTGTCGCCTGCGTTTGTGGGTATTGAGCCGCTGGGGGAGATTTGGCCGTTGGGTGTTGCTGCTGAAGCTGAGATGATGTATTGCTCCGTCCACGTGAAGGCTATGTTGTGTGGTGCTTGGATGTTTGTGAGGGTTACTGAGTTGGATAGGGGTTGAGCGGCGCCGTCGAGTGTGATGGCGGTGAGGCGCCACTGGTGGCCTGGCGTGACTGTGTGGGGGTCGGTGACTGAGACTGTGAAGGTGTCTCCTGCGTTGACCCACTGTGAGGTTTTGGTTGGGTTGCCGTGGGGGCTGGTGACGGTTATGAGGTAGCGTGTTGTGTAGTTTGCTGTGATGGTGGTTGCCGCTGAGACGGGCAGTGGCGAGGTGGCGTTTGTTTCTGAGAGGACGTATTTTTTGTTGGGGAGCGCGCTTGGGATTTCAGGTGTGTAGTTGAAGGTTATTGGGTTGCCTGCGTCAGCCCAGAGGCTGCTTGGCAGCGATTCTATGGTGGTTGCGTCGTTGACTGTGACTATTGCTCCTGAGGTGTCTTGGCCTAGCCCTGACTGGGTGAAGGTGACTTTGTACTGGTGGTGGTAGTGCGGCGCTATTACTGTGGTTGACGTTACGGTGCCGCTGGTTGCGTTTGTGGTGTACCATCTTTCGGTTCCTGAAGTGGCAGTAACAGCGTTGGTTACTGTCCAGTTTGAGTCGGCGTCTAGCCACACAAAGGTTGTGGTGCGCTGCAGAGGCGCGGCGAGGGTGCCGCCTAGGGAAACGCTTGAAAGCGTAATTTCAGCGGGTGGCGTGGAGCCGTCGGAAGTGGAGAAGCTGGCGTTGACTTTGTACTGGTGGTAGAAGGTGAATGTGATGGCTACTGATGAGGCGGTGCCGCTTGCTGTTTCGCCTGTGCACCATCGCTCGTTCTCCCTTGACCCTGCAAGCGAAGTTGGCGTTACTGACCATGAGGATGAGGAGAGAACTGTGACGGCGGTGGGGGTTTGAGTCAACGTTAAGTTAGCCTGCTCGCCGTTAGCGTTGACGTAGTGGAATGTGGGTGGGGCGTAGCCTGCTCCGCCGCCGATGATAACGTAGTTTACCGTCATGATCACGGTGGATTCTGCGTGAGTCGCCCTATACAAGGCTACATTTGCTGTCAAGATTGAGGCTATTAGGAGTATCAGAATAAGTTTCTTCACGGTGATTCCGTTTGTTGGATAATCGTAAGTTGGATATAAATTTTGTTACGCCTTTCGCTTAGAAAAATTTGAGTTTGCAGGTTTAAGCAACATTTTTTGCTGTTGCAGACATTATTTGCCACTTATTTGTGCGTGTGCATGTTGTTTTTGATAGATTTTTGCAGGAGCTGACTCTGGGTTTGTTTGCGGTTTTGCTGCGGCGCGCAAGCCCCGCGTGCAGCAGGCAACTTGAACCACGCGAACTTGAAGCGGTGTGCCCTGCTGTTTGGACACGTCCTAGCCGATGCGGGTTTGCCTGTGGTGGAGGCTGGGTAGATTCGTGTTTTTGATGATTAGTTTTATAACGTGTTGTGTACACTATTTAGTTTTGTATGCCATTTCGGAAAAACGCTGGCGTTGAAACGGTAGTTACTGCTCTGTTGCTTATTGTGGTAACTATTGTTGCGTTTGGTCTAATTTATGGGGCATACAGCAGCTGGATTAACAGTCAGAGGCGCGGTCCAATTTTGGAGTTGCAGGAGCGCTTAACCGTTGAGAACATACGGTTTATCTCGGTTAATAACGCGTCGTTGTACGTGTTTAACGTTGGACAAGCAGACATAAGCATAACAAGCGTGGACATAAACGGGGGCGTCAGCACAGTTGCGTCTTCTGCTAATATTCCTCCAGGTGGTAGCGCATGGATAGATGTTGTTTACCCGCTGGGGTTTTCCGCTAATTCTTCGTACACTTTTAGGCTTATAACTGCCCGTGGGACAAGCATTGAAGTTTCTGCGCCGTTTATGGGTGTTCTCACGACGGTGACGCTTACTTACACGGTGACGACTTCTTCGACTTCTGCGACGAGCACTTGGACTACGACGGTGACGACGTCCACCGTGACTACTACGAGTACAAGCGGCACCTCCACTTACACAATCACCACTACGCCCGTGGTGACTGCGACGGTGACTGAGGGGACTTCTACGGTGACTTCCACGGCGACTTCGGGCACTACCACGTTAACGTCAACTACGACGTCTGGCACGACAACTTTGACGGAGACCACAACCATCACTTTGCCGGTGACCACCACGACGCAGACGACTTCCACGAGCACCGTGACGACGGCTACGCCGACGACTACGACTCGGCAGGTGACTACGACCACGCTGACTTCTTCGACGTCTCAGGTTACAACCACCACGCAGACCACCAGCACGCAGCAGGTGACTACGACGTCTGCGTCGCAGTCAACGGTGACGACTACGTCGCCCACTACGACCACTAGGACGGTGACCACCACGTCGCCGACGACCACCACGTCCACGTTTGCCACAACCTCTCAAACGACGACTACGTCGACCATCCCGAGGTCGCAGGTTACCTATGTTTCGGCTGGAGCTGGTTCAGGCACTACGGGTAACCCGGCGCCCTCTTACCCGTCTGGGCTCCAGGCAGGCGACTTAATCCTGTTGCAGGTCACCGTTAGGGATACAACAAACACGCCAACAACGCCTACAGGTTTTAGTTTACTGTTTGGTCCTGACTCCACAAGAACTGGGCGCCAGTGGATTTACTATAGGATAAGCGATGGCACAGAGTCAGGGACAATAACAATCACCATTGGGGGCGGCGTGAACAAGATGGCGCGGATGTATGCTTTCCGCAATGTTGCAGCTGCAAGTTTCACTGAGGGCGGCGGCTTTGTGTCAGGAACCTCAACTACTATTTTGGCGCCCAGCGTTACGACGACGGATACGTACAGGTTAGCGGTTGCTTTTGTATTCGTCAACAACGACAACGCTGTTGGCTCCTTCACTGGCGAGACAGGGGGAGATTGGACAGAAGCTGTGGCGGAGTTCACCAGCACCGCTGGGTTGGATGGTTGTGTTCAGCTTCAGACGGCTGCTATGCCTTCTGCGGGGACAATCAGCGGTGGAAGCTACACTATGGGTGCGTCTGATCCGTGGGGTGTGAGGGGTTTTGCTTTGAAGCCTAAGGACCCTGTGACTACGACTATAACGAGTCAGGTGACGACGACGACTTCGACGACGAGGACGAGTACGGTGATTACGTCTTCGCCTACGACGAGCACGTCAACGGTGACTACGACGTCTGTGACGACTACGACGGTGACGACGACGTCGCCTACGACGCAGACGTTGCAGGTTACGACGACAAGGCCGACGACCACGACGGCTACTATTACAACGACGTCGCCTACGACGGAGACGTTGATTGTGACTACGACGACTTCTACAACTACGACGGGCACAATCACGACAACGTCGCTGACGACGGCGACTTCGCAGTTGACTTCAACGTTGACTTCTGGGACGAGTACGATAACGAGTTTTAGTACGTCGGGGACTAGCACGGCTACGAGTACGACGACGACTGTGTCAACTGTGACTTCAAGTTACACGACTACTGTTACGTCGACTACGACGTCGGGCACTACAACGCAGACTTCCACTGTGGTTACGACGGTTACGGCAACCACGACGTCGGGCACTACGACGTATGTGACGACGGTTACGTCGGCTACGTCGCATTATTGAGTTGCAGCGTGTTTGCTATTGTGGTTTTTGGGGGTTGTTTGGTTTTTTGCAGGTGGCGTGGATTCTTGGGTAGGTTAGGCTTTTTAGGGGGGTTAGTAGTTTTCTGGTTGTTTTGTCTATGAATCTTGTTGGGTAGTCGGTTTCTGTGTATGTGAGGCTTATTATTTGGAAGCCGGCGGTTTGCAGGTGGTTTTTTAGGTGTTCTTTTGTGTATATGGCGTAGTGTTTGTCGGTGTTGCGTGTGAGTAGGTGTCTGTGTCCCATGTAGCCGCCTGTGTGTGTGCGTAGTAGGTAGTATCTGATGCAGGCGGCGTTGTCGGTTATGAGGGTTAGGTGGCCGTTTGGTTTGAGGATGCGGTGGATTTCTTTTAGGTGGAAGTTTGGGTTTTTGAGGTGTTCGAAGAGGTTTTGTTCGTAGACTTCGTCGAAGTAGCAGTCGGGGAAGGGTATGCCTTTTTCTACGTCGAATACGTGGGTTGTGGTTTTTGTGGGTGTGATGTCTGCGCGGTGTGTGCCGTAGGTTTGGTTGCCGCAGCCTAGGTTTAGTATGCGGGGTGGTGGTGTTGTCAAGGGTTTTTGTGCACTTCCTTGAG
>JBNVCD010000078.1:0-2637 GCA_050410875.1 Bathyarchaeia archaeon
CACCCGTTCTGCTGCGGCCATGCGTTTAGCAATCGCCGATGGATTAGACGGCTCTATTGTCCTCATCGGGAATGCTCCGACGGCTGCTTTCGAATTAGCCAAGGCAGTCAAGCAGGGCTCAGTTAAACCTGCTTTAATTGTCGCCACTCCTGTTGGATATGTCGGTGCAGCCGAGTCAAAACAAGCCATTTCAGAATTGCCAATTCCATCAATAATTGTTAAAGGTCGCAAAGGTGGAAGTACACTTGCCGTAGCAATTTTCAATGCGATTATCAATTTGGCTGAGTCAACTGCGCCGATAAAAGGGGACTGAGATAGTGCGTTTTCTGAAATATGGCGTCAGCACAGGTGCTTGTGCAGCTGCCGCCTCTAAAGCTGCCGTTGTCACCTTACTGCATGGTTCCGTGGAACGCGTTGTTATTCCCACCCCTATTGGAATACGCTTTGAAATTCCAGTAAGAGACAGCAAAAAACTCGCAGATGACACTGCGGTGGCAACTGTGATTAAAAATGCAGGCGACGATATAGATGTAACCAACGGTATAGAAATATCTGCAACAGTAAAGTTGACTGATGATGGTAAAATTACTATTCACCGTGGAGTAGGCGTCGGCGTCGTAACTAAGCCTGGTTTGCAGGTGTCCGTTGGCGAATCAGCCATAAATCCTGTGCCTAGAAAAATGATCATAGACGCTGTTGCCGAGGTTTTACCTAAAGGGAAAGGCGCCGAAGTGACAATAACAGTTCCTGAAGGGGAAAAGGTGGCTGAAAAAACCCAGAATAACAAGCTAGGCATAGTTGGAGGCATATCTATTCTTGGCACGACGGGTGTGGTAAAGCCCCTTTCAATGGAGGCATGCCGTCGTTCCCTAGTTCCCCAACTTGACGTTGCTTTGGCACGTGGTTACACTCGTGTTTTTTTTGTACCTGGAAATATAGGTGAAAGAATCACCAAGCAACTGTTTAATGTTGCCGACGATCAGATTGTGCAAACAGGCGATTTTGTTGGTTACATGTTGGATAAAGCTGTCGAGCGCGGATTTAAAGAAGTTGTGTTGGTGGGTCACTCGGGTAAACTCGTCAAGTTAGCAGCAGGAATTTTCAATACGCACCATAAAATGGGTGATGCACGTAACGAGGTTATCGCTGCGTATGCTGGTGCGGCTGGTGCTTCAACGCAAACTATACGTCAACTTCTGCAGGCTAACACTACCGAAGAATCCACTGAAATTCTCCAGAAAGTAGGTTTGCAGCAAGCTACCTATGACATTATCGCTCAAAGAGTTAATGCGCGGCTTGCAGAGCGGTCAAAAAACCGAATTCGTTTTAGCGTTGTGATAGTTTCTATGGACGGCAAAATTCTCGGTCAAGATGAAAATGCGCGGAGTTTGAAAATATGGGCAACCTGACTATAGTTGGTGTCGGACCAGGTGCTCCTGACTACGTTATACCTGTTGCTCGAAGAGCCATTCAGAGCGCGCAGGTTGTCATAGGCTCAGAAAGAAGTCTCTCGCTTTTCCGAGACGAAATTCAGGGCGAAATATTAACGTTGACTGGTAAAAATGTAGATGAACTTTTAAAGTATGCTCAGGAAGCCGCAAAAGGCAAAAAAGTTGTTTTGTTGTCAGCGGGAGACCCTGGGTTTTCAGGGCTACTGGGTTCAGTTCTTGATCGTGTAGATGGCAAGGCCGAAGTTACTGTTATTCCCGGCATCAGTTCCATACAGGTTTGTGCTGCCCGACTGGGGATGTGTTGGGAAGATGCAGCTTTGTTTACTTTTCACAATGGTGTTGACGAAAATAAAAAAGAAGAGCTTTTTAAGGCAGTTGAATGGGGGAAAGATGTTTTTTTGCTTCCTGAACCCAAGACGTTCAGGGCTGCCGACGTCGCTGGTTTCTTGATAGAAAAGGGTATAGACAAAACTGCAAAAATTGTAGTATGCGAGAATTTGACATTAAAAGACGAAAAGATAGTGGAAACAACGTTGGAAGAGGCGGCACATCAGTCTTTTTCTCCGTTATGCGTCATAGTAATACCTAGGCGAAATGCGACAATGAGTAAATGAAAAAGTTAAAGGCGAAATGTATGTGGAAGTATCGAACACCTGGAATTCCTGATGAGGCGTTCAATCAGAATAGCTGTGTTCCAGGTCCAACAAAAGAGGAAGTCCGCGTGGTAACTCTGTCTAAGGCACGTCTTTCCGCAGGCTCATTAGTTGTGGATGTTGGATGCGGTACGGGAGGGTTAACAGTAGAAGCTGCCCTTCAGGTGGCTCCAACCGGCAAAGTTTTTGCGTTAGACGAAAACGAAGACGCAATCGAGCTGACTAAAAGTAACTTGGTCAAATTTGGCGTGCAAAACATTGTTCAGTTGATTCACGGCAAAGCTCCGCAGGCACTTGACAATTTGCCGCAGGTGAACACTTTTCTCATCGGCGGCAGCCGCTCGCTTAGGGAAGTTATCCAAGTAGCCCACCGAAAGTTGACTCTCCAAGGCAGGATAGTTGTGAATGCTATACTATTAGAAACAGCTGTGACCGCGGTGGATGAGCTAAAGCGGTTAGACTTCAAAGAAATAGATGTAACCCAAGTTTTTGTGGCGAAAGGCACCTCTGTCAGCGGGGGAACGATGATGTTT
>JBNVCD010000078.1:2647-3270 GCA_050410875.1 Bathyarchaeia archaeon
TAATAGCTGCTACAAAAGGGGATGGCAAATGACTGGGAAATTCATAGGTGTTGGTGTTGGTCCAGGCGATCCAGATTTAATGACGTTGAAGGCTGTTAAAGCCTTGAAAACAGCAGATGTTATATGCGTCCCCAAATCACATACAAGTAAACCTAGCATGGCGCTTGGGCTGATTAAGCAAACAGTAAAAGAACGTCAGTTTCCACCAGAAATACTTGAGCTCATTTTCCCTATGACAAAAAGTGAGTTACAACTCAAAAAGCTGTGGGCTGAAAACTCGAAAATTGTGGCGGCAAAAGTAAAGACAGGTAAAACCGTTGTTTTTGTAACCCTTGGTGATCCCATGCTTTACAGTACGTTTATGTATCTTTATCGGAGCATAAAAAAAGACTACCCAAATGTACCGCTGGAAATAATCCCTGGCGTAACATCGGTTACCGCTGCGGCTGCAAGTGCCCAGTTGCCTTTGGCTGAAAAAGATGAAGTTGTTTCTATTGTCCCTTCAGACCTCAATGTGGAGCTGATCGAGGAAACAGCTAGACATGCGGATACCTTAGTTTTTATGAAGTGTGCACACCGCGTCAAAGACCTCTTATGTGTATTAAAGAAAGCTGGGTTTACAG
>JBNVCD010000078.1:3280-7061 GCA_050410875.1 Bathyarchaeia archaeon
TACAGAAAATTCTACGATCGCCCTTGTGAAACGATGTACCTTGCCGGATGAAGAAGTGCTTGCTGGAAAACTTGGGAGCGTGCAGAATTGGAGTATAACCGAGGATTATTTCTCTGTTGCCATAATAAAACGAGGCGATTTTTCAACTAATAAAAAGGTGAATATCCAATGAGCAAAGTTGTTTTTATCGGTGCAGGTCCAGGCGACCCTGAATTAATAACTCTCAAAGGCAAAAAATGGCTAGAAAAAGCAGACATGGTAATCTACGCAGGTTCACTTCTGAATCCTGAAATCCTCAAGTACTGCAAGCCTGAAGCTGAACTCTATGACAGCGCAAAAATGAGTTTACTTGAAGTTCTGAAAGTGATGATTGACGGTGTGAGAAATGGCAAGCTTGTTGCTCGATTGCATGACGGTGACCCCAGTTTTTATGGTGCAATACAAGAGCAGATGGATGAATTAGAGAAGGCAAAAATTGAGTACTTCAGGATTCCGGGCGTAAGCTGTTTGCAAGGTGGCGCTGCCAGTTTAAACCGTGAATTAACCTTGCCCGGTATTTCCCAGACAATAATTATAACGCGCCCTGAAGGCAGGACACCTGTTCCTGAGGCGGAGCGTCTCAGCAAGTTGGCGGTGCATCAGGCAACAATGGTTATCTTTTTGGGGGCTCCTCATATCGATAGGGTAGTTGAGGAGTTAAAGAAAGGCGGTTACCCTGATGATACTCCTGTGTCGGTGGTGTATAAGGCTACTTGGCCAGACCAGAAAATTGTGGTTGGAACTTTAACTGATATTGTAGAAAAAGTGAAGGCTGCACGGATAACTGAGACAGCGTTAATCTACGTTGGACGTGTGCTCAACCCTGCAAAATATGACCTCTCTAAGCTGTATGATCCCCATTTCACAACGGGCTTTCGTAAAGGGTGTAGCAATGTACCCTAAAGGGGTAGCTGTCATCGCCATCACAAAGCGCGGTGTAGAAACGGCTATAAAAATAAAACAGGCATTAAACAAAGCTGACTTATCTTGTACCGTATATGTCCCTCAAAAGTATCATCATGAAGGACTGGTGCCCTTAAATAAAAAACTGGATGTTTTCATGCGGGATATCTACTCAACAGTTGATGCAATAGTATCTATCATGGCTATAGGTATAACCATAAGGGCTGTTGCCCCCCTTCTTGAAGGCAAACTAGTTGACCCGGCGGTTATAGGTGTTGACGCCTCAGGCAGGTTCGTGGTGAGCTTGTTGTCGGGTCACTATGGAGGAGCAAATTTGTTAACGCAAATAATTGCTGAGGGTATAGGTGCTACGCCTGTGATAACTACTGCTTCAGAAGCCCTCAACAAGCAGAGCATAGATGAACTTGCACGTCTGCTTCATTTGTCCATAATTAACCCAAAAAGTCTCGTAGCAGTTAATTCTGCCATCGTAAATGACGAACGTGTAGCACTTATTGTTGTTGGCGATGCGACCCTGCCAGATGACGTAGCTTCAAAATTTGAAGTTAAAAAAGTTAGGACACTTAATGAAGCAGCAGAACTTGTTGGCAATTACGCTGCGGTAGCTATAGTAACTAAAGAGCCCACGGCGGCAATGGAGTTTTCAAAGCCAGTTACGATTTTGAAGCCTAAACGAGTAATCGTGGGAGTAGGTGCCCGAAAAAACGTCACCAAAGATCAGGTGTTGACGGCTATGAATGCTGCTTTATCCAAAGCAAACTTGACTGTAGAACAAGTTGACGGTGTAGCAACAGTTGAACTTAAAAAAGAAACAGCGGGCTTAGTCAGCGCTGCTTCAGAGTTGAAGTTGCCTCTTTTTTTCTTGACTGTCAAAGAGCTTAGTGCTCTAAAGCATGATGCTCTCAGTCCAGATTCAGAATTAGTTAAAAAAACTATTGGAGTTGGTGGAGTATGCGAACAGGCAGCCATAATAAAAGCCGGAAAAAATCCGCGTCTAATACTGAAGAAACAGAAGTTAAACGGTGTCACTGTAGCCATAGCCGAGGGCGAATAAGTGTAGTAGGCATCGGGCCTGGCGCTCTCGAGCATATGACTCCGAAGGCAAGGGTAGAAATCGAAAACGCGGATGTTGTAGTGGGCTACAAAATATACGTTGAGTTAGTGCGGAATCTGATTAGACCAAGCGCTGAGGTTGTGTGTGGCTCAATGGGGCGTGAGGTGGAAAGAGCTAGGACCGCCGTTGTAAGGGCGTTGGAAAACAAGGCCGTGGTTGTAGTGAGCAGTGGTGATCCGGGCGTCTACGGCATGGCAGGTGTGGTTTTGGAAGTGGCTGCTGCACAAGGTGCAAGCGTGCCTGTTGAGGTTGTTCCGGGGGTAACGGCGGCGACTGCGGCTGCAGCAAAGTTAGGGGCGCCTTTAGTGAGTGATTTTGCTGTAATTAGTCTTAGTGACTTGTTGACGCCATGGGAATTAATTGGAAAACGGTTAAAAGCCGCTGCTGAAGCTGATTTTTCAATTGTTTTGTACAATCCGCAGAGTGTGAGTCGTAAAGAACCGCTAATTAGGGCGTATGAAATTTTGCTGAAATATCGTGACTTGAACACTCCTGTAGGGGTGGTTAGGCAAGCGGGCAGAGCAGGTGAAACCGTTGTGGTTACTACTTTACGTAAGCTATTAGACTGTGAGGTTGACATGCTCACTACTATTATTGTTGGTAGCTCTAAAACCAAAGTTGTAGGTGGGCGCATGGTGACGCCGCGAGGGTACAACCTTAACGGTTAGTTGGTTTTGTTTTCCCGAAGAAGTTTTAGGATCTCTTTTCGTGCTTCACTAATCGTTAACTGATTACTTATAGGTAGGTTGTCTTCCTTCTTTAATACTTCAAAAAGGTGTGTTATTCTAGGCGACCTCAAATTGACGCTGCGTATAAGCTCAGCATTGGAGAAGATTTCTTTTGGTGTACCTTCGGAAATAATTTTGCCTTTGTTTAAAATGTAGAGGCGCGTGGCGAAAAGGGGTACCATATCTACGTCATGTGTAGCCAAAATCAACGTGATTCCGGAGTCTTTGTTTAGTCTGAGGAGAAGGTGGAGAATTTCGCTGGTGGCTATGGGGTCAAGATTTGCTGTTGGCTCATCCATTATGATAACTTCAGGCTGCATAGCTAAGACACCTGCGAGTGCTACACGCTTTTTTTGTCCCAAACTAAGGAAGTGAGGCGGTTTTTCAGCAAATTCGCTCATGTCCACAATTTTGAGCGCTTTCTCTACTAGTATTTTGGCTTCTTTTTGTGTATAGCCGAGGTTTAGCGGTCCAAAGGCGACGTCTTGTTTAACTGTGGGCGCAAAAAGCTGGTCATTTGGGTCTTGGAAAATGAAGCCTACTTTTTTTCTCAATGCCAAAAGCGATTTAGCATTATATTCTAATGGCATGTCCTCATAGTATACGGTGCCTGATGTTGGCTTCAATATGCCGTTTAAGTGATTTAGCAAAGTTGTTTTCCCTGAACCGTTGGTGCCTAAAAACGCGATTCTTTCACTTTTTTCGATGCTCAAGGATACGCCGTCAAGTGCAAGTGTTCCATCAGAATAACGGTGACACAGTTTTTCTAGTCTAAACAGCATTTTCAGATAACTCCAAAGTTCATCGCTGCGATGATAGAGACTACCATAACAGCGTCAAAGAGGACAATACTTCCCAGCGCGGTTATGGTTGGTTTGGGTAGATCCTCCAGAACACGCATCTTCCCATCGTAGCCTCTGGCGTTCATTGCAGTGAATGTGCGTTCCCCTTGTTCTAAGGTTCTAATAAAAAGGTT
>JBNVCD010000079.1:0-1990 GCA_050410875.1 Bathyarchaeia archaeon
AAGAAGTTTCTAAAGATGCCCTCTTCTCTTACGCAAGCGTTTTCATATTTCTGGCGGTTCTCCCTCTAATTATTGCACCTGAAACTTTATCCGAGAAGCTAATGAAAAAACGTGAACTTGAAAGTTACGTAAAAGAAGCTTTGAAGAAGGCACAGAAGACTTCTGAAAAGACTCAGTTCAATAAATCCAAAGATTCTGAAGGTTCAGTTTCTACTCAAATCACCGTTGAAAGCGACTCTGGGGATGAAGAAGCAGTTAGAGTTGCAGAAAAATACTATTAAGTTAGTTTTTTGCTTAGAGTTGACCTGATGTTCTTTCACGTAATAGTCACAACCGACTGCAACTTACAGTGTCGATACTGCTTTGGCGAAAACATGGACGACTTTGACGAAGACTTCGGCGAGTTCGAACTGGACTATTCTCTGCCCAGAAAAGCAGAGTACCCTGTGGAGATGCTGGCTACATTCTGTAAAAAAGACCCTGACTGCGTCGTGACCTTTTACGGGGGCGAACCGCTTCTTGCATTGGATATTATAAAGCAGGTTATGGATGTGGTGCAACCTAGACATTTCATGATTCAAACTAACGGTTTACTATTAGATAAGGTTCCAACGGCGTACGTTAATCGTTTTCACACGATTCTGGTTTCCATCGACGGCGAGGAAGCGTTAACTGACTATTACCGTGGAAGAGGCACTTTCCGCCAAGTAATAGACAACCTCAAGCTCATCAAGCGGAATGGTTTTGAGGGCGAGTTGATCGCCCGTGTCACGGTGATGGAGCAAACCGATATTGAAAAGCAAATACGGTGGCTGTTGAGTAACGATGAGTTCACGTTTAGCAGCGTGCATTGGCAGTTGAACGCAGGATTTTGGGGAAACGACTACGCCAGACGCGACTTCAAAAAATGGAGCGAAACAAACTACATTCCAGGCATAGCAAAGCTAACTGAGTTCTGGGTGGATCACATGGAGACAGAAGGCACAGTGTTGAAGCTGTACCCTTTTTTAGGAATCGCTTCGTCTTTGCTGCTTGACAAAGAACACACTTTGCTTCGCTGCGGCGGAGGCTGGATAAACTATGCCATTCAAACAGACGGTTACATCATCCCTTGCCCAACGATGTGGGGCATGAAAAAATACTACCTAGGACACATTAGCGAGGCGCATCCTTTGCATCTTGGCAAAGTCCTTGTTAATGATACGCCCTGCACAGAATGTGATATCCTTCACACATGTGGCGGCCGTTGTCTTTACGCAAACGTCACAAAACGCTGGAGTAGCAGTGCATACGCTGAGGTGTGCAACACTGTGAGAGCTTTAGTGGATGCGGTGCAAGCTGAACTACCGAGAATCAGGCGGCTTATATGGGATGGAAAAGTGAGTTTAAGCGACTTTGACTACTTACGTTATAATGGCTGCGAAATAATTCCCTAGTTTTACAAGTAATCCCATAGTTTCCGGTAATTTCCCCCTTGTTACTCCTTAAAGGACATTTTGGGCCATGTAATCTGTAAATATCCATGGTTCCTCTGTTATTTCAGATTGTTGGGGTTCAATGGGCAGCGTTACTGTGAAGGTGGAGCCTTTGCCGACGGTGCTTTTCGCTGAAATTTCGCCGCCGTGGGCGTCGACTATGCGTTTACATATTGATAAGCCGAAACCCATGCCTTTTGCCTTGGTTGTGAAGAGGGGTGTCCAAAGTTTATCTATTGTTTCCTGTGTCATGCCGACGCCTGTGTCTTCGAAGACGATTTTTACTTTGTTGTCTTGTTCTTGACTAATGACGGTTAAGGTTCCTCCCTGAGGCATCGCGTCTATAGCGTTTCTGATAATGTTCATGAAAACTCTGCTTACCTTTTCAATATCAGCTTTGATTATAGGGGTGTCTCTTGTTTTGTCAATTATTTCTACGTGTTGAGGTGCTTCAATCATGGATAAAGCGTTTACGAGAAGTAGCCTTGGCGTTATCTGCGAGAGTTCCAGTTTAA
>JBNVCD010000079.1:2000-7007 GCA_050410875.1 Bathyarchaeia archaeon
TACGTGAGTACTCCAGTAGGTCGTTAATGATTTTGTTGGAGTAGTCTATGCTTTTGTCTATGACGGAGAATATCTCTTTTGCTTCTGGTCCCAAACTGTTTCCATACTTGTGTTTTAGGATGTAAGCGGCGCCTTTGATGCTTGTCAAAGGATTACGCAGGTCGTGGCCGATCATGCTTGCTAGCTCTCCTATGGCAGCCAACCGCTCTGCCTGAACAAGTTTAGCTTGAGTCTGATTCAGCTGAATAGTCCTTTTCTTAACTAGTTGCTCCAGTTTTTTTGAATAGTCTTTAATCTTGTTTTCCAACTCTTTTTTGTCGGTTATATCAACTGAGAGTTCTAGCGCCGCTGTAACTGCACCGTTTTTGTCTTTAATTGGAGTTACGATGAGTTGATAATAGTGTATCTGGCCGTTTGCGTCTTTGTAGTGCCATTCATGCGTGTCAAACTCTGAGTTGAACTTAAAAATCTTGGTCACCCCGCAAGCAGGGCAGGGAGATTGCCGTTTTTCATAAACGGCGTAGCATAGTTTACCCTCTGCAAAGCCCGCTACTTGCCTCAAAAAACTGTTAGCCCAAACTATCCTGTAGTTTTTGTCAATTATGGTGATGCCTGCGCCTATGTTCCGAGTAACGCTCTCCAACATGTCCCGTTCTCGTTTAATCATCTCCTCCATCTTTTTGCGTTCAGACACATCACGAATTATACACAGCACAAAAAAGGCGCCTTGTATGTTGAAGGTTGAAACAGTCAATTCAATAGGAAATTCTGTCCCGTCTTTTTTGATGGCTGTTGTGCCAAAACTTTTTCCTGACGTTTCACCGCCTCTCAAAACTTCGGCTAATACTTCCGAATTAACCTGATGGTACTTTAAGGGGACAATGAGCCTGCTCAGTTTCTTACCAACTGCCTCTTGCTGTGGGTACCCAAAAATTTTCTCAGATGCAGGATTCCAATAAATAATATTTTCAGAATCGTCTAGTAATACAATGGCGTCAGACGCAAATGTGCTAATCGCCCTAAACCGTTCCTCGCTTAGGCGTAACTCCTCTTCAAGCCGCTTACGTTCTGTGACATCTTTTGCTACAACTATAGTGGCCGTATGGTTTCCTAAACAATCTTTCACCATATTAGCCGACAGTTCACAGCAAATTCTTTTCCCGTCCTGCCTCAAAAACGCATATTCAACGTCTCTAGCAGCAGCGCCGACTACGAACCGTTCTTTTAATACGTCAATAATACTACTGTTATCCTGATCCTTTTCTATGCAGTTTAAACCATTTTTGCCTACAAGCTCAGCTTTGGAAGAAAAACCCGCCATCCTCACTGCTTCTTCGTTACATTCCACAATGTTGCCCTTTTTGTCTAAAACAAATATGGCTTCAGGAGAAGACTCAAATATACAGCGTAGTTTAGCTTCGCTTTCTACAATTTCAGCCGCTTTTTTGCTTAGCAGCAATTCAAGCTTTTTTGCATACTTCCTAAGTTGAACTTCGTTTTTCTTTCGGTACGTTATATCTCGGAAAATTACCAAATCAGCAAAGCGCCCTTTGTGAATAATTCTCTTTGCGTTTACTTCGCAATATCCAGTTTCTCCTGTCTTATGGCGAGTAAACCTTACTTCATAAGGTTTAACAGGCAAACCCCTGTAGCGCCTTTTCAAATTTTCCAACATTAACGCTTTGCTTTTTGGATGCACAATATCCAAGTTCAGGAAGGACGTTCCAACGACTTCTTTACTTTTCAATCCTGTATAGTTCTCAAAAGCTTTATTCACCCTGACAAGGAAGCCTTCCTCGTTAACGATAACGGTGGGGTCAGCGATGAGGTTGAGAAGCGCTGTAAACTTGTTCTCTTCAAAATCTTTTCGCCGTCTCTTTTTTTGAGAATTCACTGTTTTGAGCCGCCGGTTTTTGGTGGCTGCAGCGGCAATGTTCTTTGTGTCCTTGCTGGGAGCTAACTCCTCCAGCTTCACAACCGTAGGCACTTCAAGATCGGTATCTTGTTTGTTCATTAACAACGCTTCCAATAATTTATTGCCAAAAGCAAAATTCCCTTCAAACTTACAAAATAGGCTGCAGCTTCTCTGTTTAGACGCTGAAACTTTGCCGTACAACAGTGTATCGTGTGCCTTTGTTTTTTATTCAAAGAACCAGACTCTTGTAAATGATCCTTGACGTTCATAAGTCACCCTTCACTGTGATGTTGTGTCCTTTCGCAGCCTTTGCTAAAACTATTCCTAAACTTTAAATAAACTCTTGTGAACCACCAATTCAGATACTGATTAAACAAAGTTGATCAAAAATTGTTTTGCCAAAAGTTATATCCTCGAAAAATAAAGTTCACGTGGTGTAGAGTTTGTCGTTAACGTTGCGTGATGCACAGTATCTCTGCTGGAAAACCTTCAGGAAGCTGGAAACTAAAAGGGAAGCACCTACAACATCAATTAAGGTTGCTTTAGAATTAGCTAAAACTGCTGAAAGCGCTGTTTCAGAGGTTCAAAACGTTGCAAACAATAGCGGAGATGTAGCGGGAAAAGAAAACTTGCAGAAGCTTTTTTCAGAGATGCTTTACTTGACGTTCGTTTTAGCTGAACATTACGGCGTAAATTTAGAGGAGTCTTTTATGCAGACTATAGATGAATACATCCTTGGATTTGTAGGTTGAAAACTGCAAAAGTTTATTTTTCCCTTGGCGTACTCCTACACTGATTAGTATGGATATTCTTGAAGTCAAAGACTTGTCTGTCAAAGTCGAAGGCAAGTATATCCTCAAAAACATGTCTTTCAGCTTAAAACAAGGTGTCAACCATATTCTTTTTGGTCCTAACGGTTCAGGAAAAACTACCCTTATAAGCACACTAATGGGGTTGCCTGGGTACGAAGTGGTTTCAGGTAAAATTCTCTTCATGGGCCAAGACATAACCAACAAGAGCGTAGACGAACGCGCCAAACTCGGCATTGTAGTTAGCTTCCAAAACCCGCCCGAAATTACAGGCGTGCGGTTGGGCGACTTGTTAAAACTTTGTTTAGGTAAAGCTTCCACGGACAAGTTTAGTGAAGAAGAACAAAAGCAGATTGAAGCTTTTAGGCTCACAAACTTTTTGGATCGTGAAATCAACGTTGGGTTTTCAGGTGGAGAACGGAAACGAAGCGAAATTCTACAGTTAATTTTCTTAAAGCCGAAACTTTTACTGTTAGACGAGCCTGACAGCGGCGTAGACGTGGAAAGCCTACGCTTAATAGCCATGGAAATTCAACGCTACACAGAAGCCACAGGCAGCAGCGCCCTGATAATCACCCACAAAGGCGACATCATGGAGCATATAAAAGCAGGATACGGCTGCATACTCCTTAAAGGTCAATTTCACTGTTTCACAGAGCCCTTGGGGATTTATGATGACATCAAGAAACTTGGCTACGAGGGCTGCGTAGCATGCAGAATGAGAAAACGCGAGGGATGGCAAAGTGAGCAGCAAAAAACAGAGTGAACTCATCAATATTCCACATGAAATTCTAGAAGAAGCCCAGAAAGCAGGCGTCGAAACCCAAGAAAACAAACGCGCCGGCACCTTTTTCCACATAGACCAAAAAACTATTCATGCAAAAGTCAACGAGCTTTTTGAAAGCCAATTAGAGCTCATGGACATTAAAGCCGCCTTGCAGAAGTATCCTTGGCTCCAAAGCTACATGTGGAAGCTGGTGGACAAAAACAAAGACGACTTCACCAGAAAAGTTGCCCAAGACTACAGCGGCGGCTACTTCATGAGAATCTTGCCCGGTGCAGAATTGACTTTTCCGTTGCAGTCATGCCTGCTTATCACCCAGAAAAATTTGGAACAACGCGTACACAACATTATCATCGCTGAGGAAGACTCCAAGGCACACATAATCACAAGTTGCCTTCAACATTCAAGTGTCCCAAACGCCTCCCACTTGGGAATTTCAGAGATATACGTGAAAAAGAACGCCATGCTAAACTTTACCATGATACACCAGTGGAGCGAAAATACTCTCGTGCGCCCCAGAAGCGCTGCCGAGATAGACGACGGCGGCGTTTTCGTCTCCAACTATGTTTGCATGCGCCCCGTTAGAGACGTACAGATGTATCCCACCGCCTACTGTCGCGGCGCAAACTCACGCGTAAGCTTCAACAGCATACTGTACGGACATAAAGATAGCCAAATGGACATAGGTTCCAAAGCCGTTCTCAGCGGAGAAGGCAGCAAAGCCGAAATGATCAGCCGCGCCATAGCACGTGAAGGCTCAAAGATGATAATCCGCGGCATGATCGAAGGCAACAGCTCCGAATGCAAAGGACACCTAGAGTGCCGCGGTTTACTCATGGACGACAAATCCTTTCTCCACTCTATACCTGAGTTGATTGCAAAAAAGAAGGGCGTAGAGATAACACATGAAGCAGCAGTGGGCAAAATCAGCGAGAAAGAAATAACCTACCTAATGACTCGAAAACTTACACGCGAGCAAGCGGTATCTCTGATTATCCGCGGGTTCATGGACGTGGGCATTTTAGGATTGCCCGCCAGTTTAAACGCTGAAATAAAAAGCATAATAGACGCCTCAACCGAAGCCAATTAACAGCTAAAACAAACAAAAAAAGAGAACCACTACAACTTTTTGTATACCACATCTCGCTCTTTAACTGGCTGCGTCACTTTCAAACCTACGCTCTGCCCGCCCTCTGCCCTTTCTATGCTTGCATGTTCAATTTGCATTGAATCAACAACCTGCTCAAAATCAGTTGTTGGCCCCTTAACCAATATGTGGTCTCCCACTGATAGTGGCGCAGTAAGCTCTACAACGGCAACACTTATCTTAGAGAAAAAATGCTTCACAATCCCTACCTCTACTACTTCATCACCCACCAACAAACAACCCCCTCTAAATCTGTTATGTAACGAACATAATAAAAATGTATCCAAACCTAAATTTGCAACCCACTCCTGCAGCCCCATTCACATACTAACATTTTTTAATTTAGTTTTTA
>JBNVCD010000007.1:0-3363 GCA_050410875.1 Bathyarchaeia archaeon
CGACCGAAGAGGCGGAAAGATACTGCCTCAAGCGTTTCTAGTAGTGGCAACTGGTGTTACCTCCTCTCCTGTCATGGTTTTCTCGTAGAATTGTTTGGGTCTTGTGTAGTACTCGGCGATTATGGCAGCGACGTCTTTGTAGCTTCGGATGTTTTTTATTTTCATCCAGCGTAAAACGTCTCTGCGCCTGTTCATTTCGGCGAGTACGTCTTGAGGAGTTATACCGAGGCGTTCGGCTACGGCTTTTATTTGTATGCTGTTTTCCAAAAAATTTATGTGCGCGTCCTTCGCGGGTTCCCATTTGAAAGTGTGGACGTATTTTTCGTAGTCGGCAATCTCGTTAACTGAGAGTACGCGGCGGAAAGCCTTTTTTTCACCGTTTTTTACGAGGTGAACTCTCTGCACTGACAAAACAATGTTCATGAGGGGGATGTAGGCGGGGGAGATTTCCATGGGTTTCTGTGTTAAACGTTTCACGGCTGAGTCAAGATTTTCCGCGTGCATGGTACACATACCGCCGTGCCCTGTTGCTAACGCTTGAAAAAGGACGTAGGCTTCTTGCCCTCGAACTTCGCCAACAATCAGTAGGTCGGGTCTGTGTCTCATGCAGGTTTTTACGAGGTCAAAGAGGGAGACTTCGCCGACTGTGCTTCCGCCTAAGCCGTAGCTTTGTCTGGCGATTAGGGAAACCCAGTTTTCATGTGACAGGTTAAGTTCCGCGGTTTCTTCGATTGTCATAATTTTACTGCCGGGTTTGACGAGGCATGCAAGAGCGTTTAGGGCAGTGGTTTTGCCGGCGGCTGTTCCACCTAAAACCATGACTGAAGCGCGGTTTTCGAGGCATATCCAAAGGTATGCTGCCATCTCCTCGGAGAAGGTGCCGATGTTGATGAGGTCGATTATGGAGTATGGGTCTTCGCGGAATTTTCTTATGGTGAAAGCTGTGCCAAAAGGGGTGATTTCGCGCCTGTAAGCTACAGCCAAGCGGTGTTTGCCTGGCAGCGAAGCGTCCACGATGGGGAAGGCGCTGCTGACGTGTTTGCCTGCCATGTGAACAAGTTTAACCACTAGGTTGTCGAGGGCTTCGTCGCTTTCGAATTTGAGGTTGGTTTCTATGCTTTCGTGGTTGCGGTGCCAAACATAGACGGGTTTGTTTACGCCGTCGCAGCTTATGTCTTCGATGTTGGGGTCGCGCATGAGAGGGTCGATTTTTCCGAAGCCTACGAGGTCGCGTTCGGCGTGGTAGAGAATTTTAGACCATGAGACGTCTGGGAGCCAGCCGAGGCTGATGCGGTATTTGTCGACGATTCGTTTGGCGGCTTGGGTGAAAAATTTGTGTGGGTCTGAGATTTCTTCTTTTGGGGATTCTATTTCGGCGAGGAGCACTTCTAAGATTCTGTGGTAAACGTTTCTTTCTAGTTGGTCAAGTTGCAGTTCGTCGAGGATGTATTTGTGTTCGCCTGTTTTGGGTTTTGGACGATGACCACGTGGGCGAAGGGTTCGTAGAGGGGGTATCGTTCTACGATTTTGAGTCCTCGTAGGACAGGTTTGGAAGCTGATAGTGGGGGAAGCGTTTCCTCTTTTTTCTTTTTGAAGGTTGAGTTGAGTTTGATTTTCTTGATGAATGAGAAGTAGGCTCTGTATGGATGAGGGTTATTGCTGGGTGATTTTGGCATGGCGGAGTTCGCTCTCGATGTTTAGGGTGACTTCGCCATTTTATTAAATATTATGTCTTGTGATGCCTTATTGGATAAGTGTTGAACGTAACTACACACCAGCAAACTTTTGCATTCACAGGTTTGCAAGGAAGGGGTTAACTTGTTTTTCTTGCCTCATCGTGGTGGGCGGACCATGCCCAGGATATATTATTATTGCGTCGTCAAGCAAGTTTTGGAGTTTTTTTAGGGTTTGCTGCATGAGGTAGCTGTCGCTCTCGGGGAAGTCAGTGCGTCCAATGGAGCCCGCAAAGAGGGTGTCTCCCGTGTAAGCCTGCGTTTTGCCTTGGAGGGTTATGCTGCCTTGGGTGTGTCCTGGCGTGTGGATGACTGTGAGGGTTTGTTTTCCGATTTTGATGACGTCGTTTTCGTGGAGTATTTTGTCTGCGGGTGGCGAGGTGACGCTGTAGCCGAAGTAGTAGGCGAGGGTTTTTCCTGTGGCGCCAAGCATATGTTTGTCTGCGTGGTGTATTGCTATGGGTATGTTGTAGGCTTGTTTGATGGCGGCGTTGCCGCATGTGTGGTCTGGGTGGCCGTGTGTGTTGATGATGAGGGTTGGTTTGAGTCCTTGCCGGTTAATGTAGGCGCATATGGATTCTGCCTCTTGGGGGGTGTCGAATCCCGGGTCTATTACTGCTGCCTCTTGGGTTTGAGGGCAGTTGACGATGTAGCAGTTGGTTGCGAGTCTACCCACTTCGAAGAATTTTGTTTGCAGCATAACTTGTTTTTCCCGTTGTTTTATGTCTAGGGTTGGCATGGTAAAGAGGGTTTTTGCTTTTATTTGTATTTTGCTAGATGCTTAGCGCCTAATGGTTTTTTGTGTCTGTTTTCCGTTTAACGAAGCCGTGGTGTTAACAGCGTGCAAAATAGTTTCTTGTTTGACAGGTAAAAGAATAAAAACAAAACAGTTCTCTAAGTAATGTCATGGGGTATGCTTTGAAGTTACATGTCGGCATAATGGTGGTTGAAGGTTTCAGAGTGTGCCACAAGTTAGCTTCAAGTTTTGAGGCGGACACCGAAAAATGAGCGTTAACAGCATCACGCTTCCCTTCATAGTTAAAACTCAAGGTGAAAAAGAAAGTTTAACCTACGCTGCTGAAGTTGCGTATATGACTTGTATGGCTGAGATGCAGCGGAAAAAGGCTAGTTTTCTGCGGGATACGCCTGAAAAACTGGTGCTTCTCGCAAAACTCTACTATCCTCTGTGGGTGGTTCCCGTGGAGAATCACAGTGTAGTTCTCGACGGGCTAGGCGCTTTGGCTTACAAGTTTAGTTTCAAGGAACCCGCAAGAGTAGGGCAGTTTATTGAGGAGTTAAAAAGAAACCGTGTTAACCCTGACAGGTTTATGGATGTGCTGGAAAGGCATGCTGGAAAAATCGGCGAGTTGGAATCTCAGGTGACAGCTGAATTTAAAGGTTTGATTGCTGACAGAGAGCTGCTTGCTTTGCTGTTGGATTACTTTAAATTGGGGCAGCCTCTAACTGAGGCTGCGGGGAGCCTGTCTAAAGCTTTGGTTCCCATTGAAGTTGATGAGGACGGCGCCGCCAAAGCAGGTAAAAACGTAATAAACTGCCTAAGGACGATTCTGGCTGATGTTAAAAGTGTGGAATATGCTTTGAGCGTTCTCAAGGAAGCGGTAGCGTTCCA
>JBNVCD010000007.1:3373-20752 GCA_050410875.1 Bathyarchaeia archaeon
TCCATAAAAACGCGGCTAACATGGAAGCTGAGTTGCTGAAGGAAAAATGTGAAAGCGAAGTTGCATCTGTAAAGCCTGAAGTTGATAAAAAAATTAAAAAGTTGACTCAGAAGCGTGACCGCGCCCTCGCTTGTGTGCAGCGTAGCGCCGACAAAAAAGTGGCGACGCTGGAGAGGAAGCGGGAGCAGTATGTGCGTAGACTGCAGAGCGCTGAGAAACGGAGAGAGGCTGCTGAGAGGAGAAGGGAAAAAGTGAGGGAGAAGAAAACTTCAAGGTCAGCTTTGGGAACTTACGAAGTGGAAAAGTGTGAGCGGGAGATTAGCAGTATCAAAAAAGAAGTCAGAGCTATTGATGATGCAATAGACAAAATAAAAAAAGAAACTGCCCAGGGCATTAAGAATCTTGAGGAAGAACACCGCAGAGCCATAGCGCAGGAGGAAGCAAAAATCGCTCAGATCGTCGCAGTCTACCAAGAGAAAATAGGTGCTAAACAAAGGCGTATAGAAGAAATCACAAAGCAGACGGCAGTTTTAACAACCCAATTGGATAATGTAATCGATGAGTTGAAGCAAAACGGCGCTGCGCTGCAGCGGCAAGTCGAAGTGGACTACAGGCTGGATGATCCTGAAAAACCAACGTTGGTGCTTTTGCCTGTTTACCTGACTAAGTACCTGAAGGAGAAGGATGAACGGTTCACGTTGTTTTCGCCTATAGCCGTGTCAGAAGAGGGCGGGGTTCTCGACGGGTTGCGGAAAATAATCACTTTTAATTCGGATCCTAAAATTAAAGGTCTTACGCGTCCGATTTCAAAGCGGCTTCATGACGTGTTAACGGCTAATCTGACGGGTAGAATGCAGGCGGACGGCGAATTCAAAAATAAGATTAACACGTTAGGTCGAAATAACAATCTCGTAGATACGGATGAATTTTCAGAAATTTTAAACGTGGGGTTAGATGAACTTGTCGAGCGTAACCTCATGACGGCGGGTGAAGCTCAAGATATATGCAGGCGCATCAGCGGGGGAGAAGCATGAGCGTAGACGACAGAGTTTTAGAGAGGAAACTTCTGCTGAGGAGAATTTACAGTGAAACAGACATTTTTGCGATTGGAAAAGAGCTGAATAATCCTTATTTTGACCAGTTCGTAAGCGCTTGGGAAATTGATGCTGACGAGGCTGCGTTGGAGCTGGCGCAAACGTTGAGTGAAAAGCAGCTTGAGGAAGTCGTCAAAAAGCGTCCGCCTCGGGTGTGGGCGGTGTTTCGGGGTAGACACTACGCCTATGAGGATACAGCATTGAAGTTGAAGGGGGTAACGGAGAAAATCCGTGCTGGCATAGCGGAAACTGAGAAAAAATTTGGTGAAGACTGCGTTAGCGTCCTTAAAGTTATGGTGCAGTCTGGTGGTAACTTTGGAGGAAAAGAGCAGAGGGCTTTGGCGAAACAGAAAATTGATGTTTATCCGATTTTGGAGAAACTGGAGCAGCTTAGAGTTGTTGTGCCTACCTATAGAGGTGAGGAGTACCGTGAATGGAGTATACTTGAAGAAAGTTTGCCTGTGATTAGAGAGGAGTTGGGGTTACCCAATGTTGAACGGCAGTCGTTAACTGTTACTGCTGCGGCGTCAGCGGACACTGCTGGTTTTGGCGGTTCTGGTCAGAGGCAGGTTGAAGAGGAAGTTGATCCTTTGGCGGATGAACGCAGGCGGGTTCAGCAAATGCAGAATGAACTTGACATGTACCTTAGTGACTTGCTCAAGCATAGGCTGGATCAAACCATAAAATTCGGCAGAACCTTCTCTGCTGCCTACTTGAGCGAGTACCTGCAGAGTCTGTTTGGGCAGACGTTGTACTTTGACAGTTTCTTGAGCATTATGCAGCAGTACAGCATTGCCGACGTGGAGATTGTTAATCCTCAAGGCAAAACAGGCATGAAGACAGGTTGGTCCTTTGCGCTTTTTGGCGAGCCGGGTACAGGTAAAAGTTTTTCCACGCGTGATCTCATTTTGGGAAATCCCAGCGTGAAAATGCAGCCTCACGGCGTGCCGGGTAGAAACCGTTACTGCGGGGGCATCTCGCCTGCTCGCTTCATCCGTATTGGGCAGGTGTATGTGGGTAAGACCTTCAATTTTATTGTGCCCGAATTTAACGATTGGTTCCGCTACGCTGGTATGGTGGACGTGCTCAAGATTGCCATGGAGCGGGGTGAAATAAAATATGAGCTTCACCGCGAAGTCATTGGACCGTACCGCTTTGACTCCTTCTTCAGTGTGAATTATAACACGGCGGTTATGGGTAAGGGTTACGCTGTGACTATAGGTGACCCTAACTTTAACGCGATTGAAGACCGCATGATTTGCAGGCTTCACCGGCTAACTAAGGAGCGGTTTGTGGAGATTGCTCAAAGCCAGATGCGTCTTGCGTTGGGCGAAGTCAACGTGGATAAAGGTGCAGGTCAAATTCGAGATCACGTGACGCTGGTTTACGCTATAGAGACAGGGCACCCGTTGGTGCGGGGGCGCTTTCCTAAAAAGCCTGTGATGATAACGGCGGAGTTGTATGACGCCATCGGCAGAGCGCGCAATGCGATTCTTAAGCATATTCCTGGGGGTATGCAGTTTTCCGCGAGGCTGGAAAACAACATTGTCAAGTTTGCGTGTGCCGCGTCGCTGCTTAGCTACTTTAACGACGATTTAGACTATATTCCTGTGAGTAAGGACGTGGTGGATAGGGCTGTGCGGCTTTATGTGGAGGAAGCTTCGGTACGCACAAAAGAGGCGTTTAAGCCTGAAGAGGTCATTGGGGAGCTCTTTAAGCGGCGCTAAGCTAAAGCCTATGTTAAGGCTAAGTTAGGGCGACAAAGTTTTCGTCGAGGCGTTTTATTTTTCCTTTTTCTTCCAGTTTAGACAGCATAGACTCCAGTGTGTCTCGGTCGACGCCGAATTGTTCGGCTGCTAGGTGGCTCATTTCGGTTATGCTGGTTTTCTGCAGTTTCTTGATTAACGCCAACAAGTCGAGGCTTTTGCGGCGTTCTTCAGGCGGCAGCGTCCAGGCGCGTTCGATTATGAAGAGGGTTATCATGGCTTTTTCGTCGTCCTTCTTAGATAGCGTGACAAGCTGGTTTCCGGGGAGTTTTTTGCCTGTGGCTTGGGCGTAGTCTTTCACCTCGAAGTATTCACGTATGACCGCGGGCACCTCTTCTGGGGTTTTGACGACTTCGCGTCGCACGCGGCCTTCTTGGTCAACTCGGGTTAAAGAGATTATGTCGTAGTACAAGTCTGGGTTGAGGCTTTGCTGGAAGAGCATGGTTGCGCCTTCAAGTTGACTGAAGAGTTTGCCTGGAGGGCATTTGATGGCTTTCACCATGGTTTTGTTGTTTTCGGTGTCCACGCAGACTTTGAAGAGCCACTTGCCAGTTTGCAAGTCATCAGCTTTGTAGAAGCGGACTTCTCCTGCGCGGAGTTGGCGGAGGCTCAAATCAAACCATGAGTCTTCGTCGCGTTCTTCAGTTAGCGATATTTTGATGTTTTTCAAGAGTAAATTTCACCTTTGCCGGTTTTAAGGTGCGTGTTTGAGGTTTTAATATCTTTGTAGAGTTTGTTGTGTCAATTTTTCGGTGTTGATAGGGAATTTCATGTTGGTTTTTGGAGCATTTTAGTTAAAAGTGACCGTTGACAAGCTGGCTTAAACTATAATGAAGGGTTTATTAATACAAAGAAAAGAAGGGGAGAGGTTGGTCTCTCGTGTTTAGCTTTTTAACTGGCGATTTTTTGTCGCATCAAAAAGATTGATGCGATTGCAGCTATGGCGGCTATCAGTGCGAGGACGATTGCGACGTAGATGAGAGTTGACAGGCCAGCGGTGTTGTCTTTGGTTGAGGTGACGTCGGTTTGGAGTGCGCCGACGTTGACTGAGAGTGTGCCTAGGTTGGTCTGTATGGTTGCGACGCCGTCTTTGATTGAGGTTACTGTTCCTTGAAGTGTGCCTATGTCAGTTTTGACTGTGGCTATGCCGTCTTCGATGCTGGTTAGTACTGGGTTGATGGCTGAGATGGATGTAGTGATTGTTCCGAGTGTTGTTTGGATTGCTGCGGTGTCGCCTGCGATGACGCCGATGACTGGGTCAATGTTTGTGAGTTTGGTTTGTACTGAGCCTAAGCTGGTTTGTACGTTGGCGATGCCGTTTGAGATGGAGGTGATCTGCGCGTTGATGGATGAAACTGACGTGGTTACGGTGCCGAGGTTTGTTTGCACGGTTGCGACTTTGCCGTCAATTGATGTGACTGTTGCTTTGATGGAGGACACATCAGTCTTGATTGTTCCAACATCAGTCTTAACAGCGTTAACGTTTGTGTTTGTGCTGACGATTGTGTCGTTCATGTTTGTTAGCATGCCGGCGATTGAGTCAGCCGTTGTTGTTACGTTGAATGTTGCCCAAGCTGCAACTGTTGATGTGCCGTTGGCGTAGAGTGAAACCACGTGCTGTCCTGGCCGGAAGCCTGTGCCGACGAACTCGAAGGATAAGTAGCCTGTGCCGTTGCATCGAATAACTGATGGGTAGTAGAGCTGGTTGATGGCGTCAAAGGCTAGATAGGTGTTGTCAATGTTGACTGAGTAGTATAGTGCTGGGTTGAAGCCTGTACCCCATGCTAAGACTATCTGTGAGCCGCTGTTGCTGAAGGTGTCTGGCGTAACGTAGAAGGACGGAGTAACAGTGAATGATGCATTGACTAGCCACACGAAGCTGCCTGTTGCGTTTGAGTATGCCATTATGTTGAAGGTGCCGCCTGCGGCTTGTGGAACCACAAAGGTTGTGGTGAATGATCCTGTGGAGTCAGTAAACGTTGAAGCAACATACGGCGTCAGACCTGCCCAAGATAATGTGGCGTTGATGACTGTTGTTCCTGATGTCGCTGGGAAGCCTGTACCGGTAGCGGTTACTGTTGTGCCCACTGGCCCTTTAGTTGGAGACAAGGTTAGTTTAGGTTCAACGTAGACTACTATTCGGAAGACTTGGCCGTTTGCGTCTATTATTGTTAGGTTATGAGCGCCCATGGGTGTTGAGGGGATTGTTACGGTTGTGTTGAAGAAGCCTGTGCCGTTTGTCGCTACGCCTGCTGCGGGCGTTATGTTTATGGAACCATCCCACATGAAGGTTAAAGCGCCGCTGGCGTAGAAGTAGATGCCTGCGAGTCTAAGGGAACTGCCGACTGTGACGTTGAAGTTTGGTGTGAAGTCGGTGTTGTTGCCGTAGACGTTACCAGATCCTGGGAACAAGTTTTTGACTTGGAGTAGTCCTCTGAAGAATTCCGTGTATGTTCCAGTATAAGTGACGCCTGTCGCGTTATTTACAGCGTAGAAGGTAATTACGCCGCTATTGATTAGGTTGGAGCCTGCTGCACCGGCTTGTTTGAGGTCAGGTGCAGCGATTGTTACGGTGAAGGCACCTAACTCGTTGGCTTGGGTTAAATTCTGCACTGTAAACACGCCTGTTAAGAGAGGGCTTGTGTATGTCAGGTTGACTAGGGCATTCGCTGGAAATGCATAGCCTTTAAGGGAGATCGATGCCCCAGGCGCGCCTGTGGCTGGTTCAACGAAGAACCCAGCAGTAATGGTGATGTAGGTGTCTGTTACTGCAAGTTGCGCAGCAGAACCATCCCATGCTTTTATGAAGTAGTTGCCACCTGCAACGTTCCTGGGTATAGTGCCGTTAATCCAGTTGTCACCAACAGTCCATTGACCACCTCCAGCACTTGTGTACTCAGTTTTAACGCCTGTCCTTATAACGTCGGCTAGATCGAATGTTGCACTGTAAGCCATATCGCCAGAAGATACTTGTGAGAAACCGTCTCTGCTTAAAATCAGGTAGATTTGACCACCTGACCACGTTACACCACCGGTGTAGAGGCTAACGTTGCCGCCGGCGGTAACCGGTTGTCCGGCACCACTTGGAGCGGTCTGCGTGTTGATGTAGATGAAGCCTGTGGATGCAGAAGCCATCGGTATTAGGGGTAGAGCTAGGGCTGACAGTAGTAGGGCTATTAAGATTTTTGCATTAGTTTTTTGCATTAATTTTTTTCTCCTTTTTAATTTTCTGATACGGTTTACTTCAAAACTGCTATTTAATACTTTTGTAGACAAACGCTAGCTGGAACTGGCGGTTGTACACATTTTTTGGCGCATCAAATATGCATGTATATACATGTTAAACATGTTCCAGAGGCATGGAAAAACAGGTTGCGGCGGGGACTATTTTTTGAACTCCATCGCCGCGATGCCCCGCAGGGAGTCGCAGTTTACAAGGTGGTAGCCCAAACTGGACATGACGCCCTCAGCAAATTTGGCTAAGAAGGCGGTTTCGTCGTTTGAAAGAAGGGTGGATATGAATCTTAATTTTACGAAGTCTCCTTGACGGTCTCTTGTTAAGTCAACTTCGTTTAGGTCCCAGCGGGTAACTTCTAGGAAGCTTTTGAAGGCTTGGACAGGGTCAGAAAATTTTTCTTTAAGGAATTTGCCATACCACAGGCCTGTTTCGTACCATTGCGCTTGGAGAGGCTGTTTTGCTTCGCTGCCGGCTCTGCTGACTAGAAAGGTCAGCACGTCTTTTGGAACAAAGACGCCGCCTAGGGCGCGGTAGGCTTGCATAACCTCGCAGAGCTCAAGCAGGCGTGAAGATTCGATGCCAAGCTGGCTAATTTTGAGGGCGTATTTTATTGCCTCTTCAACAAATTTTACTGCAGTCGTATCTTCCTTTACGGAGGCACGGTAAACCTCTTCCAGCAGGTCGTCGCGAACCGAAATCAGTCGTTTAGCAGGGCTCTTTTCAGGTTTACTCATGCCTGGTCACTCCTGACGGCCTGCAAACGAATGGAGCCCTTTTTTACTTCGGAAGAAGCAAGTTTGTAGCCGAATGCTTGCAGTGCACCCTCAAGAAACGAAGCAAACAAATACGTGTAAGACTCGGTGAAGCGTGGACTTAGAACACGCACAGACACAGCCGCGCCTTTTTTTTCTATGTGCAGTTCGGGAGCGTTCCAAGTGAAAAACGCCAAATCAGACTTAAACGCTAACAGTGGATCAGCAACGTTGCCGGTGCTGTAGCGCTTAGCAAACCATGCGCCTGCTTCAAACCAGCTTTTTAGGGCTTGCCGCTTCTTCTGTTCAAACGCAACATCCGCCATCTCATACCACAAGGTTTCTAAAGCAAGTATGAAACCCCTCTTTCTAGCCAGCTCCGCTAGCTCCCGCTCTTCAACTACACGCTTTAAATTCAACCCCATGTTGTGGGCAGTTACAGCCAGCTCAAAAAGCTCGTTAACCGTCTCATACAAGCTGTGACCACGCTGCTTAGCAATATCGCTTAAAGCATTCATCAAGTCCTCTCTGGCCACGAACGTTTTTCGGCGACTACTCACTTTTTTTTCAATCATTGCGCACGGTCTCCAAGAGGCGCAGCTGCATCAAATCGCAGCTGAGGAGCCTAAACTGCCCACCGAGAATAGCAGCTAAAGCACGCTTCCTCGAAGGTAATCGCTTTAATCTCATATATAAATTAACACTAAAAGCCACCGCCAACACGTGACTCATTTAAAAAAGAGCTGAAAACCAAAAACACACACAACACCGAGCCAAATCCCCCTCAACGCTACCGTTCGACATCCGCGTTTGAACTGCTACGTTTGGATCTAAGCAGCAGAAAAACGCCCTCGGCAAGAAACAGGATCATAGCGGCTGCCGTAACGAGGGTTAAAAGCAAGAAGAACACTTTAAACTTGTAGTCCTCAACCGAAAAGTGAATAGCCAACACTGCAAGCTCCAAAGCTAAAACACCCAGAAAAATGAACGAGTAAACCATCATACGAGGAACCAAACGCCTGCCAACCCACAGGTAACCGCGGACAGTCGCCTTCTCCTTCACAACGTATTCGCCGTACTCGTTTT
The DNA here is from genome assembly GCA_050410875.1 of Bathyarchaeia archaeon. Lineage (GTDB taxonomy): Archaea > Thermoproteota > Bathyarchaeia > Bathyarchaeales > Bathycorpusculaceae > JADGNF01. The sequence goes on from JBNVCD010000007.1 coordinate 11,310, forward strand.
TTTGCAGCAACCCCATGGCTTCCAGTTTCTGCAGATGCCTATAAGCCACGCTGGGACTGCTGAGTTTGGCGCCACGCATAACATCACGGGTACCCACCGGCTTGCCCTGTTTGACAACGTAAGTGTAAACTGTGAAGGTTGTTCCCTCCAGTTTTTCATCTGCAGAGTACGACAGCTTCCACACCACCGTGCCACATGCTCTAAACGCTTGTTTTAGCTTACAGTAAACAGCGAACTCAAGCTATATAAAATGAAGGGAAAAACGCAACGCCACAGCCGCCTACAAAGAACCAACGCGTCTACAGCGGCAGCACCGCAAAAGACAGGCATGCAGGCATTGCGACGCAGCGGAACAGCACTGTTCCACGCGGGGAACGGAAGATGTTCTAACTTTTAGAACAGTAAATACCAGCAAAAGTGGGGGCGCAGGCTGCCAGCGGTGTTTGAGTGGAAGTTTATTCGCCAGCTAAACCGGCGGCTTGCTGGAATCCGGTGACTCTGACAGTGGCTCCGCAGCTGCAGCAGGAGATTGTCAGCTCCAGCAGTTCATCGTTGGCGACTTTGGTTTCAACGATTGTGTAGAGTTCTTCTGTTTCATCTTCAGGGGAGATTAAGGTGCCGCATTTTGGGCAGGAAAAAGAACCGTCCCCTTCGATCTGGGTGAGGTCTACGGTGTAGATTACGCTTTGGCTGCGGGTTTTTTTGAACTCTTTTTTCAACATGGGCGGTTTACCTTTTTTGGCTTTTTTGTTGGTTACCAGTGGATTTGCCTCCCACTATAAATAACAATTATGAATGTTTAATCAGTAAAAATGAAAGATTTAAGATTAAACCCGAAAATTTAAGGGAAAAAACGGGCGGTTGAAGCATCGCCGCTTAACCTTCAAATTTTTCAGGCGGTATGTAGTCTCCAAAGTTAGCTCTGGCTTTGAGTAGACGTTCCCGCTGCAGATACAATATGCCGAAGAGCTCCAGCGGGGTATCTGAGACGTTTTCTTGGTAGAACCTTTGGACACGCTCAATTTTCGCCAAGTTTTCAGGTACGCGGATTGTGAACTGCTTAGTGTAGTCTTCTTTCGAGTAGTCCTTGTTTAACACTTGCTTGAAGAGTCTGCGCAGGTCCTCGTATTTTGGCAGGTAGCCTGTGGGCGATTTGATCGCTTCAGCTTCGTTGTGTACACGCAGCTCCATCCATTTAATCCAGACGTGCTTGTCCTGCGGCGAATTCAAGTATTTGCCAGTGTTTAAGTCACGCAAAAAGTAGTTGACGCCGAAAATTACAGGTGCCCTCTTGAGTTTCTTGCCGAACTCCAAGTTATTGCGGACGTTTTGCCCCAGCGGGATGGAAATGAAGTCTTGAATGCTCATCATGTTTATTTCAGGAACCCCCTCTTTGCCTAACGTGGCAAAGGTTGTCTCAGTCTCCAAGGAGGCGCCGTAAGCTATGATGCCGTGGCACCAGTCAAAACTCTGCTGGACAGGCACATACGCCTTAGCATCTCGCCCACCATACATGATACCGCCTAACTCGACGCCTGCAGGATTATCCAACTCGGGATCACAGTTTTCCAGCGCTCTTAGGGAGACGGCGTAGCGGGCGTTTTTGTGGGCAGGGGGAATTTCGTTGCCTGCCTCGTCTTTTTTTCCCTCAAACCATGCGCCGGAAAAGTTTGTGCCATCCTTTGGGAGTTCTTGCCCCATGCCAAGCCAGTAAGGCTTGCCATCTTTGACAAGCACGTTAGAGAATATGATTTCGCCGGGGCTGGTGAGAACTTTGTAAATCAACTGGTCATCTTTGGGGTTAACGTCCTGAATAATGCCGAAGATGCCGCACTCAACATTTACAGCGCGGGCAACCGAGTCGATGTCGCGTATGTAGGCTATGTCATCTCCAAGGATTGTCTCGCCAGGCAGCATCGCCGTGGATGTTTTGCCGCAAGCGCTGGGGAAAGCGCCGGCAAAGTAGGTTTTGCGCCCGTTTGGGCCATACACGCCCATAAGAAGCATGTGCTCAGAGAGCCAACCTTCGCTGTTGGCTTTGCGGATCGACAAGCGAAACGCCAGTTTTTTGAAACCCACCGAGTTGCCAGCGTACTGCGTGTTCACGCTGTAGATGGTGTTGTCCATGTTGTCGATGTATATGCGCTTTTTGTCGTAGTCCACGCTGACCATGTCTTCGTTTAGCCTGCCAGCCGAGTGCAGAACACGCAGAAAATCGCTTTTAGGCCCCGCCTTGACGAATTGGCCATAGCCTGGTCTGTAGAGCAGGTCTTCGCAGTGAGCAACATACCACGAGTCAGTGCATTGCAGACCAAGAATTGTAAACACGGAGTCAGGAGGACCTAAAGAGATGAAGCGCACGATCATGGTGCGCCCTATCATGGAGTCTCGAAGTAAACCTTTAACTTCCGCCAGGCCTTCTTGGCGGTCAATCTGGTTGAGGGCTTTGCTGAGAGTTATGCCGCGGGGCACCAAATATTTTGTTGCTGCTCTATCTCGGCCTTGGTCGTTTATGCCGTCGAAATGCACAGTGTGCCCTTGAATGGAGAGTATGGCGCGTTCTTCGCCTGTAGCTATTGCCTGCTGCCTCACGTAGGCTATGTCTTCTGGGGCGTCACTGCATATGAAAAGCTTGTCAGGATGGCAAAGATCACTAGCTTTAGCTATAAACTCGTGGACAATGGGGTTGTCTATGGCATTTAGTTTTTTTAGGTCTTGAGGGCTTAACTTGGGTTGAAGCGCTTCTAAATACGGATTCATTGCTTTCTGCACCTTGTTAGAGCTGATGTACCGTTCCGGGCACGCGGGGGAAAGGCTGAGTTTCTGCGATGTGCTTGACGCCGGCTATCCAGCCGACGAGGCGCTCAATGCCTATACCTGCGCCTGCAGAAGGCTTAATTTTTCCGTCTTTTGCCAACTTGATTAGCAAGGAATAGTTTTCTTTGCGAACGCCGTCGCGCTCTATTTTCTTGATGATTTTGCTGTATTCCCACTCGCGCTTTGCGCCTGACAGGACTTCGCCAAACTGCGGCAAAAACAAGTCATAGTTGTCCCATCGACCTGTGGCAAAATCTTCGAAGTCGTAGAATTCACGGGGGATGTTAGTCACCCATACAGGGTCTTCTATAGTCGCCGCCAGTTCAGCTTCCCATTCTGCGCCGTATTCAGCTTCAAGGGCGTCTTTATCGTAGACTTTGAAGCCTTTCTTGGGAACCTGTAGCGTGTCGCACCTACAGAGCGCCGTTAACTCACTTTTCATGTCACGTTTGAGGCTTGCAACTAAACCGATCAAGGCGTCCTCCACCAGCACGAACACGTCTTTGGAAGTGGCACCTTGAACTTCAAAGTCCAACTGGGTGAACTCGTAGATGTGTTTGCCTGTTTTAGCGCGCTCGGCTTTTTCAATGCGGATGTTAGGGGACAAAATGAACAATTTTGGGTAAACAAGAGAAGAAGCAATCAGCTTATGGATGATCATGCTGGCGGTTGTGCGGACTTGGTGCCCGTAGATGTCAACTTCTATGCGTTTCTCTATGGAGGCGCCTGGGTCAGGCCACAGCGGGTCGGTTGACTGAGACAGAGCAACGGGCAGCAACCACTGGAAACCGCTGTCCACGAATTTATTCGTAAGGTTTCTAAGCGTGTAGGTCATGACTTTGCCTATACAGGCTTTTCGTTCAATTTCACTTTCGGAGAGTTGATCTAACGGTTTTGGCAATTCGCTTGCTGGAACGGCTTGCTGGACAGCTTTCAATATGGATCATCTCAATTTTATGCAGAACGGATATACTGCCCTGTTTAATAAATTTATTATAAAAAATTTGGTAAATTTTCCAAAAAACTATAACATTTTATAGGAGGTAATTGTAATAATTACAGTCATGTCACTTAAACTTGACGACAAAGACCGCGCCATACTGGAGCTGATCCAAGAAGACAGCCAACTTACCGCCAAACAAATCGCCAAAAAAACCAACACGCCGTTAACTACGGTTTTTGCAAAAATTAAACGAATGGAAGAGCAAGGCATAATCCAAGGATACCGCGCCATCGTAGCCGCCAAAAAACTGGGCATGGGAACCTCAGCGTTCATTTTAGCTTCTGTTTCATACAGATCCAAAGTGGATGGGGCACCTGTATCACAGCGAACAGTGGCCGAGGAGATAGCCAAGTTCGCTGAAGTGCAAGAGGTTCACATCATCACAGGCGACTACGACTTGCTGATTAAACTGCGGGCTGAAAGTGTAGATGCCGTGGGAAAGTTTGTGGTGGACAAGCTGCGTCTCATAACAGGCCTGGAGAAAACTTTGACGTGTATGGTTTTTGAGACTGTAAAAGAAACCACCAAGATTAATGCTCTGGGCAAACGGCAAACATAAGCTACTGTGGGTCTGCTGCTGTGTTAATGGCGCTTGAGTAGTAGAGCAGAGGTAAAGCTAGCAGCACCGTGTTTTTCCCGTTAGCCGTCAAAGCGTACTGCACCCTCAGCGGCGGACCATGGTCAACGCTTCGTTGTAGGTAGCCACATCGGGTGAGTAATTTGAGTTTGTCGCTTAAAGTGCGAGAGTTAACGCCTAAAACTTTTTTCAGCTCTCCAAACCCTATGGTTCCCTTTAAAAACAGCGTGTAGAGAATTTCCAGATTCCACCTTTGGAATACTATGTTGAAGGTTTCTTCTAGGCTTTTGAGTTCTTCCTGCAAGGCTTTTGGGTTTAATTCTTGCTTCTCGATTATTGTTGTCATGGTGTCTTCTATGCCTTTTAGGGTTTGTTCTAAGCGGGCTTCGATAAGTTTGCGGAGCTCGGCGCTGAGGGTGATTTTGGCGTTCACAGTTTCCACACTCGGTGTAGTTTGGCTCACTTGCTAATTTATAAGAAGCCCCCTTGTAAGGTTTACTTATCAAACAAGGTATAGAAAATACACCAAACCACTGAAAGGGTGAAGTTCATGACTTGGAGTATAGACAACAACAAATGCCTCCGATGTGGAGGATGCGTCTCCGTTTGCCCCGCAGCAGCTTTAGATTTAAAAGATAACATAGTCTACGACAAAAAACTGTGCACCCTCTGCGGTGTCTGCGAAAAAGCTTGCCCTGTGGCAGCTATAGAGGTGACCAAAGAATGAACGACGTAATCGTAATCGGCGCAGGACCCGCAGGAACCGCCTGCGCAAAAAAGTTGGCAGAAAACGGTTTCTCCGTCAAAGTTTATGATAAACGCGCTGAAATTGGCGCGCCCAAACGCTGCGGGGAAGGCATCAGCGAAGCGTCACAAAATTTCATCGGCAAAATCCCTGACAGATGCATCGCCCAGAAAATTAAGGGCGCCCGACTATACGCGCCTGATGGACGATACTTGGATGCTATACTCTCTGAAGGCGGCTTTGTTCTTGAACGCAAAGTTTTCGACAAGTGGTTAGCAGAAGAAGCCGTCAAGGCAGGCGCAGCAGTTCAGGCGAACACGTTCATCTCAGGGTTAATTAAAGATGATAAAGGCTACTTCACAGGCGTCAAAGGCGAATTTCTCGGAAATACCTTTGAAGACAAAGCTAAAGTTATCGTCTGCGCCGCAGGCGCTGAATCGCCGCTGAGGCATCAAGCGTTAGGCGTCTTCTCCAAAGTAAACCTCATTGACTCATGCATACAGTACGAAATGACCAACATAGACACGGTGCCGGATCTAATCCACATATACCTCTCCAGCGTTCTCGCGCCCCGAGGCTACGTCTGGGTTTTCCCCAAGGGTGAGCACCGCGCCAACGTGGGACTTGGAATTATACCGCAGGACAAAAAACCAAAAGCTTACCTAGACGAGTTTTTGAAGTTGCACTCTGAAATAGGCAAGGGTTCAATTCTGGAAGTCAACGCTGGTTGCGTCCCCGTCGGCGGCATGGTCAAAGACATGGTGGCAAACGGGTTTGTGCTGTGCGGTGAAGGCGCCAACCACGTGAACCCGATTCACGGCGGCGGCATAAAAGAAGCCGTCATCTCAGGCCAGATGGCAGCAGACGTCATCTCAGAGTGCCTCAAGAAGAACGACGTTTCAAAAAGAGCCCTATCCAAGTTTAACGACGTGTGGTGGGAAGAAAGAGGCAAACACCTGCAGAAGGTAGAAAAACTGCGCGAAACGCTAGAGAAGCTCTCCGACGGCGACTTAAACGACTTGGTAGACGCCCTCAAACCTGAAGACATAATCGAGTTCGCCAGAGGCGCCAAACTCTCGGTTTTGGCGAAGGTTCTGATGCGTAAACCAAAACTTGTTGCCGCCGCAAGGCACCTACTCTAAACCCCAGTTTTTAGTTTCTCGTTTCACATTTTATAAGGTAAGTAAAAAAAGGCTTTAGAGGACTTTTTATCTGACCATGCGTTTGTTTTCCTGCGAGCTTAGAGAGCGCCGAAAAGCGCGTCGCATCTGCAGTTGTTTGTACTCTTCGTAGGTTAACCTGCTGGTGGGGTATAGCTGTCTAAATCTGCGGTACGGCAACCTCAAATCAAGCTCCATTTGCCCGCTGAATTCGCCTGGCACGTAAGTTTGCTTTTGAGAGGCGCGGTATCGGCGGCTTTGCTGAGTTTGCGCCCCAGTTTTCACCGTAGAGATTACAGCGGCAACAATCACTATTAGTATAAGCGCTATCGAGAAAACAGTGGGGAACAACAGAAAATCCAAAGTTATTCCCCCGCTCAGCTGGTTTGGTTGGTTTCAGCACGTTTAGCATCTTTAGTTATCGGCACTACTGTGGCGCCTTCAAGACCGATGACGTTGAGGATTTCCGAGTTGGCTGGAACTACAATTTTGGTTTGCTGGCTGAACGTGTCGCGTATGATGTCAAGTTTCTTGTTGAGTTGCGCGTGCTCTTTGAAGTACTGGTTTGCTGCCTCCGAAACTACTTTGACAGCTTTGGCTTCAGCTTCCGCCACAAGTTCAACAGCTTTAGCGCGGCCTTCAGCCTGCAAAATGGCTGCTTGTTTTTCGCCTTGGGCTTTGAGGATAGCAGCTTCTTTTTCTTGGGCAGCTGCTTCTTTCCTGCCAGTTGCCAGCAGCCTCAACTGGCGTCTTTCTTGTTCAGCAGTTTTTTGCTTATGCATAGCCATCTGTATGTCAGCTGGAGGGTCAATGCGCTGCAGTTCAATGCGGTTGACTTTGGTACCCCACTTGTCAGTGGCCTGATCAAGCACACTTCGTAGCTCCACATTGATTTTTTCGCGGCTAGTTAAGCAGACGTCAAGGCTCATTTCGCCAACGATATTACGCAAAGTAGTCTGAGCAAGCTTCACAATGGCAAGTTCAAAATCTTCAACTTCGTAGAGCGCACGTTTGGGATCTATGACTTGATAGTAAATCACCGCGTCTATGGTGACTACAACGTTGTCTTCGGTGATTATTTCCTGAGGCGGCACGTCAATGACTTGCTCGCGCATGTTCACACGGTAAATGCGCTCTATGAAAGGCGTAATTATGCGCAAACCGGGTTCTACGGTTTTCTCGTAGGCGTTGAACCTCTCCACGATGCCTTTTTCGTACTGGTTAACTTTTTTGATGGACAGCGAAAACAAAACTACAATGAGCACGGCGACTATGATGGCAATTATTTCTAGCTCATACATTATTTTTCATTTACTCCTTCAACGATTAAGGTAACCCCCTCGATGCGGATCACCCTCACCTTGGAGCCTTCCTTAATTAGGCATTCATCTGCGGAGCGTGAAAGCCAGATTTCGCCGTTAACTTTGACTACACCGCCGTCTACGGGGTCTATGTCAGTTTTCGCCAGCCCCTCTTTACCGATCAAGGCATCCACGTTAGTGCGGGTTAAGCTGACGTTGAACTTGTCAAGCATGCCGCCGCCGCGTATCTCCTCGATTTTAAACTGCGCATCCTTAAGGTGGTTTAGGCGCCGGATCAACTCGCCGAAGTCTTCGCTGTTCAACTCTACATCAAGCAGGTAACCGTCGGCTTGGCGGTTTAGCTTGTAAGCCATGCGGTATTTTTCTGCAAATTTGGAGAGCAACTGGGCAATTTTCAGTTCGTCAGCTTTTACAGTGAGAGTGACCTTCATTGTTACCCAAGATTGGTATAAAATAATAGGTATATAAGGCTATTGATAGACGTTGATGCTCATCGATTCACATTGTAACGTCATAAAGCCACACTATAAAAGGCAACCAAAAAACCTCCACCTACACCAACATGCCAAGTTAAAAACTTATAATAGCATCACAAGCGGCTTCACAGTAAAAACAAAAAAGGCAGAAAGAAAACAGCAGACGAAGCGTTTAGCGGCCGTTGCCGTTGTTGGCTTCAGGCAACAGGTTTAGCGTGCGCAGGATTTTTTTGAATTCTTCCTCTTTTAGGGAGGCTCTTCTGCCGTTGGCGTAGATCTCTTTGACGCGCTCCACCACCCTAGCTAGTTGTTCATCCGTGGGTGCTTTGCCTGAAAGCTCGATGATTTTGTGTTTTATGCCGCCTTTGCCTGACTGCTTGCCTATGGTTAAGCGCCGTATGTTGCCGACTAATTCTGGGGGGTAAGGCTCGTATGTCCACGGGTCATTTATGATGCCGTGCGCGTGGATACCTGACTCGTGGGAAAAGCCATAGTCGCCTACTATTGCTTTGTTTGGCGGAATCACGTAGCCTGTGGCTTTGCCTATGAAGTCTGCGGTCTCCTTGAGCTTTTGAGTTTTACCCGCGTACTTCATGACGCCATAATGCAGATACAGGTTCAGCAGAACTTTCTCGGTCTCAGCGTTTCCAGCCCTCTCGCCAATGCCCAGATATGTTGTGCTCAAGTAGATTTTGTCCCACACACCGTCGGCGGCGCGAACCGCAGCCATTGTGTTTTCCACGGCGTTTCCAAAGTCGTCGTGCGCGTGAATCTCTAACGCTTTGATGCGGGTTTCCTTCTTTAACGCCTTTACCTTGGCTGGAATGCCATTCACCACTGAGGCTGCAGGGTCAGACAGACCGATGCCGACGGTGTCACAGATGCGGTAGCATTCTGCGCCGGCGTCTGCGACGGCGTTGACCCATTTCTTTTCGAAGTCCCAATCCGCGCGGGTGCTGTCTTCGCCGTGAACAAACACGCGTAAACCATGGTCTTTAGCAGCGTACTCTACAACGTCAACCACGTTGGCCAGCAATTGCTCAGGAGTTTTGTCTGGCCATTTAGCGTTAAAATGAATATAGGAAACAGGGTGGGAAATGCCAACTTCTTGGAAGCCTAAATCAATGGCGCTGTCTACGTCTTCTTTTACTGCGCGGCACCACGCTGCAATTCTGCAATCTAACTTTAAACCGTGAATGAGCTTGGCTGCTTTCTTATCGGGTTCCTGATAATGGAACAGCTCAAGCCGCTCTACGCCGCTTTCGCTGAGGAGCTGAGCTATTTTCGCCGCGTCTTTTGGTCCTACGGCTAAGCCAGGCATCTGAATGCCATCGCGCAGAGTG
>JBNVCD010000080.1:0-6994 GCA_050410875.1 Bathyarchaeia archaeon
CGGCGCAGCCACCCCGCCTAAAAGCGTTCACCCAAAAAGCGGCACACATCCACAGCCACGTTTAAAACGATACATACCAGACCCTCAAACCACATACCTCTGTTGCGCTGAGAGGATAGCGGCGTCAGGCTGCGCCGATAGCTTTTTGTAAAAGACGCGCCCTCTCCTATTCACAGAGGTCATCTTGACAACAAACTGTAACTCATAGTTACGAGGTTAACAGAGAAAGGGGAGAAGGCATGTCTAACCGAAAAGAAACGGTGGATTTTACCGTTTTGTATAAAGTCCTTTTTGATGAAGGGTTAGACGCCGTTTTTGTGGCTGACGCGGAAACTGGACTTATCTTTGACTGTAATGAAGCGGCGGCAGAACTTGTTGGCAGACCTAAAGCTGAGCTGATTGGGATGCATCAGCGGCTACTCCACCCTGAGATGCGCACGGAAGACTTCAGCAGCACTTTTCGGCAGCATCTTTCAGATAAAAAAGGGCAAATCCTTGAAACCCAAGTTGTAACTAAAAACGGGGAAGTAAAAGAGGTAGCAATCAAAGCGAACCTGGTGGAGTTTGGCGGTAGAAAGTTTATTTACGGAGTTTTCAGAGACATCACGGAAAACAAGAAAGCTTTTGAAATCTGTCAACTTCACGCTAGCCTGTTGGACTCTATTGGGCAAGCTGTTGCTGCTACTGACGCGGAGGGTAAAATCATTTACTGGAACAGGGCGGCTGAGCAACTGTATGGGCTGTCCACTTCTGAAGTGATAGGCTGCCACATAATGAACGTCTTTGGCTTAAAACTGAAAGCGGAAGCAACAGAGGTTTTTCTTGACAGTTTAAAGGCAAACAAGTCTTTAACAAGGGAAGCCGTGATTAACCGTGAAGACGGAAGCGCCGTGCAACTGTTAATCAACATTTCACCTGTCATCGACCAGAAGGGAGAGTTCAGAGGCGTCATCGGCGTATCAACAGACATCAGCGAGAAAAAGTGGATGCTGGAAGTTTTAGAAGACGCCGTCAAACACGTCGCTGAACTCAACGAAAAACTACACACCGTCGAGAGATTAACGAGTCATGACATCCGAAATAAACTTACCGTAATCGACGGCAGAACATTTCTGCTTAAAAAGAGAATAGGCGACGCCAACGCAGCAGCAACAGAACATCTAGAGGCGATAGCTGTGGCGTCTAAGCAGATACTGCAGATTTTAGATTTTCAGAGAGTTTACGTTCAGGTCGGCTCAGAAGATTTAACCTACGTCGAAGTGGGAAAACTAATGGATGAGGCAGCTTCGCTTTTTTCAGATCTAGGAAGTATCCAGATAATTAACGGCTGCCACGGCTTGACAGTGCTAGCAGATTCGCTGCTTAGACAGGTACTCTACAACCTAATTGACAACACTTTAAAGTACGGAGAAAAAACCACAAAAATCAAGCTATACTTCAAAGAAGACGAAGAAACCCTAAAACTCATCTATGAAGACGACGGCGCAGGAATACCTGAAGACGTAAAGAACAAACTTTTCGGAGAGGGCTTCGGCAGAGGAACAGGCTACGGGCTTTACCTCATAAAGAAAATATGCGAAACGTATGGCTGGCAAATACAAGAAACAGGCAAACACGGTCAAGGCGCCCAGTTCACCATGACCATACCTAAAATTAACGCAGCAACAGGCAAAAAGGCATACATGATCGAACATTAAACTGCGCCTGCCGCTTTAACAAGCCGTCAGCACCTAAACAAACTCTGCCTTAAAAAAGCTGAATTGACCCTTCAAGCATGCAGCATTAAACAACAAGTTTTATATCAGCCAAGACGCGTTAAACCAGCAAGTTTTATATGGCTTGGAGCCCCGTCTGGAAGCCTCAATGAACAAAAACCAAGAAAAACTGCAGCATTACATCCTAGTTACCGTGGTAGGCTTAACAGCAGCCTTCACAGCCGTAGCGTTCTACACCCTCTATATGTGGATACGGCACTTTACCGAAAGCGCCCTAAACTACTCATTTCTCAGCATCTTGCTGCTGTCTCTCCTCGCGATAGGCTTACCCTACGCTTTGGTGAAGTTCTTTGCTAAAACAAAAACTACAGGTTCAGGTACACACTCCGTCTTGGAAGCTTACCACTTAACAAACGGCGAGGTCAACTTAAGAGACACCGTCGTGAAGCCAAACCGCGGCAAATGCTAACTTTAGAGTTTAGGTGGAAGCGCGGGACCTGAAGGACCAAGCCTACTTGCAGGGGGCGGAGTAGGCTCCGCGTTCGCCAAGTACTTTAAAATCAAGCTTGAGCTACGGCGCAAGCTGTTTATTGCAGGTGCAGCCGCAGGGTTATCTGCCACTTTCAGAACACCCTTAACAGCGATTCTTTTTGCCTTAGAAATACCCTACAAGAACGACTTGGACAGGGAAACCTTCATAGAAGCAGCTATAGCCTCCATCCCCGCTTACCTGCTCTCCATCACAATGCTGGGCAGTGAACCCCTTTTTGGCGGAGTTACAAACACGCCTGCCCCTACACTGCTTGAAATTGGCCTTTCAATTTTCCTTGGCGTCATCTGCGGCGTATACGCCGTCTTCTTCACTAAAACTTTCCTGTGGACTGAAAACAACGCAGCTAAATTCAAGCATAAAATAGGAAGCACAGGCCTAATATTACTAGCTGCCGCAGTTCTGAGCGTATGTGGAGCAGTATCGTTTTACTCAGTCGGAGTTGGATTACATTTCATCCACGCCGTCATGAATGGGGCAAGCTTAAGCACCACTGTTGCCGTCACTGTTGCCTTATTGAAAACTCTGGCTACGTCGGTCACTCTTAATTTTGGGGGCAGCGGCGGCTTATTTTTCCCCACAATGGTTATAGGGGCAGCTATCGGATACGTTTTTTCCGTAATTTTTGATGCAAACTACCTTGTAACGTTCATAGCCGTCGGCATGGCCGCGTTAATTGCAGGGACACATAAAGTTCTGTTAATGCCTGTAGCTTTCATCGTGGAAAGTCTAGGCGGCGCATTTGCCATCCCTGCATTACTCGCCAGCGGAGTAAGCTACCTTATTTCTGGGAAACACTCGTTTTATCCTATCCAGCCACAGACTAAGCTTAAAACGGAAGAGTTAGCGCTTGAAAGATTCTTTCTCAAAGGAAAAAAACTGATACCTGAAAAGCTTCAACAAACAAAAGCAGTCGACGTGATGACTAAAAACCCGATGGTGCTCCCGCAGGAAATAACAGTTAAAGAAGCGCTGGAAACCTTTGAAAAAACCAACCTGCGAGTTTTACCCGTAGTTGACGATCAACACCACGTTGTAGGCGTCATTTATTTAGAAGACCTAGGCTACGTGGATCTGCGCCGGCAAGATATGGATCTCTCAGAGGCAGCCCTACACAGCCCCACCGTCATCCCTGAAGAAAAAAACATAGAGCAAACTGCACAACTCATGATGGAAACACAGCAAGACCACATCTTTGTAGTGGATAAAGAGGAAAAAGTGGTGGGGGTAATTTCAGGAATCGACATCGTTAAAAAAAATAGTGGAATTGCTGTCAACGTAAAATAGCCAAGCCATAAACGCCATTTCGTTCAAAATTTAAAAATTAATTAGGAAGGTTGCCTTCTTACGTTTGAGCGTGTGTTACATGAATGGGAAAGCAGTTATAATAATGGGCTCCGAGAGAGACCTAGAATTTAGCCGTGAAATAGCCAAGAACCTAAAAGCGTTAAACGTTGACTACGAGTTCCGCGTTGCCTCAGCACATAAAACACCTGAGAAAGTTCTCTCCATCCTCAAAGAGTTCGCAGACGAAAAAGTGGTTTACGTCACTGTTGCCGGACGCTCCAACGCTTTAAGCGCCTTTGTGGACTCCAACACCACCAAACCTGTTATTGCGTGCCCTCCGTACTCAGACAAATACGGTGGTGCAGACATCTACTCCTCACTGAGGGTACCAAGCGGCGTAGGCACACTGGTAACAATTGAGCCAGACGGCGCAGCCATAGCAGTCGCCAAAATCTTCGCCATAGAAAACGAAGAACTAAAAAAACTTGTAGAAAAATATCAAATGGCAAAAAAAGAAGAAATTGAGAAAGCCGACGCCACCATAAAAAAAATGAAGTAGCACCCTGCCACTGTGAAACACAGTTAACCCCTCAATTTACTGGAGAATAGTAAATGGCACCCATGTCTGAAAGGAAAATTCCACGCACCATGTCTACACAGCACCCCGACAACGCGCATATCCCACAGTGGAGCAGAGACGAAGTCATAAATGGAAACGCCGAAGTCTTCGAAGCCTTCTACGCCTTCAGCACATTGGGGTGCCAAGAAGTTATGTGGGACTCCGAGGGAAAAGACACAGACACACGTGTCGTGAGAAAACTGCTCCAAAACCACTGGGACTATTTCTCAGAGAACACGATAGGCGAAGACGTCTACTTAACGTACCGTGTCCCAAACCCCCAAATTGAAGGCGCAGAGAAAAAATACATGGTGGAAACACTGCAGAACATCCCGGTGGCTCACGACGTGGCGTCTTTGGCGTATCAACGCCAAGTCTCACCCATCTTCGAGGTTATATTACCGTTCACCACCGACGCAAAAGAACTCATATTACTCCTCAACTACTACAAAAAAACCATAGTTGCAGATGAAGACGTCACCCTCTACGAATCCATCAAAACCAAAGATTGGCTGGGAGAGTTCAAACCGAAAACTATAGAGATTATCCCGCTTGTCGAAGACTTTGACAGCATCTTAAACGTTGACCAAATAGTGAAGCCATACATAAAAGTGGCTAAACCTAAACAGCTACGAGTCTTCACTGCAAGGTCTGACCCCGCCTTAAACTATGGTCTCATATGTGCAGTTTTACTCGCAAAAATCTCCCTCAGTAAACTTAAAACATTAGAAAAAGAGCGTAACGTGCAAATCCACCCTATTCTCGGAGTTGGTTCACGCCCCTTCAGAGGGCACCTCTCACCAGAAAACATTGACCACTTTTTGGAGGAGTACAAGGGCCTCTCAACAGTCACCATTCAATCTGCCTTCAGATATGACTACCCAACTGCACAAGTCAAAGAATGCATACAAACCCTCAACCAGAGATTACCAAACGGCGACCCTGTGCTGATTGATAAGCAAGAAGAAAAGCAACTTTTGGAAATCTTAGCTAAATGCAGAAAACAATACGAAATCGAAGTTGAAACGTTAGCGCCACTCATAAACTGCGTTGCAGCGTACGTACCGCAAAGGCGAGCACGCAAACTCCACATAGGACTTTTCGGCTACAGCAGATGCGTAGCAGGCGTATGCCTACCTAGAGCTATAGCGTTTTCCGCTGCACTCTACAGCATGGGGTTACCTGCAGAGTTCCTAGGCATGAAAGCGCTGACAAAACTAAATGAAGCCCAGTGGCGGCTACTGCAGAAGCACTACGTGAAAATGGAGCACGATTTAAACTCAATTGGCCAATACGTTTCATGGGAAAACCTGAAAATGCTCATGGAAATGAGCGGCAAAGTAGCCAAAAGAGCAAACATGAATGAAGAGAAACTGCGAGCGGCACTGTTAAACAGTCTAGAAGACTTGAAAACTGTGGAAGAAAAGTTCGCCATCAAACTTGGACCCAAAGATAGCGCGCAGAGAAAGCATGAAAACTTCACCAACAACTTCCTAATCTCAATGATTGAACATGAAGATGAAGAAGCAAAGAGAGCACTTGTAGAAGCGGCGAAAATGCGAAAATGCCTCGGCTAAAAAATAAGTGATATAAAGCTCTGAGAAGAATAGTTCCTAAACACAGCAGAGTTGAATAAGTAAAATGGGTAGCGTTAAAGATCTTGAAATAATAAAGAATCCTACACTTGAAGCGATGGGTACAGGCAGATTCCACTTTTCTGACCGCTATTCAGTTTTCGACTGGGGCGAAATGCCCGATCACATCGACAAAAAAGGCGAAGCATTATGCCTCATGGGAGCTTACTGCTTTGAACGGTTAGAAGAGAAAAGCGTCCGCACCCACTACAAAGGTTTAGTTAACTCTGAAAAAAAAGTCGTAACCTTCAAAGAACTAAAAGAGCCAAGCAGCATCATGGAAGTCAACTTGGTTAGCGTGTACAAACCTAACACTCGTGTAGAAGAAGGCAAATTAATCTACGACTACAGCGCATACACCTCGGACTTAAAGAACTTC
Source organism: Bathyarchaeia archaeon (assembly GCA_050410875.1). Classification (GTDB taxonomy): domain Archaea; phylum Thermoproteota; class Bathyarchaeia; order Bathyarchaeales; family Bathycorpusculaceae; genus JADGNF01. The sequence goes on from JBNVCD010000080.1 coordinate 6,185, forward strand.
CTAATTCCCCTCGAAATAATCTACCGTAACGGGCTACCTGAAGGCTCCTCTGTTTTCAAACGGTTGGAACAGGGAAAAGTAACGCTGCAAGACCTCGGCTTGGATCATTACCCAAAGCCGGGTGAACGATTCACAAAACCCATATTTGACGTAAGCACAAAACTGGAAGAAACGGACCGATACGTCACATGGGACGAAGCCGCAAAAATCGCAGGGTTAACCAGCATCGAAGTCGCCGCCGTAAAAGTTGTGCTGGCAAAAGTCAATGAAACAATTAACGAAGTCGCCGCCAAAGCAGGCCTCGTAAACGAAGATGGCAAAATCGAACTTGCATTCGACAGCCAAAGACGCCTCATGGTCACAGACGTCGTTGGCACATTAGACGAGTGCAGGTTCACACTTGACGGATTCCACGTAAGCAAAGAAGTCGCCCGCCAATTCTACAAGAAAACGCAGTGGTACAAAGACACGGAGGAAGCAAAGAAAACCGCTGAAGCAAAAGGCGTAAAAGATTGGAAGGCCCTGTGCAAGTCACAGCCACCCAAACTTGACCCGCAGCTAAAAACAATCATCAGCGAGATGTACACCGCAACAGCAAACGAGATGACGGGCACCAAATTTTTTGATTCTCCAAAACTCAGAGAAGTCGTCAAGAAATACAAAGAGTACATAGGCGAAGGCTAAATGATGAAAAATAGAATAAAGGAAACCTTGCGCCTCTACGACCCAAAAAAAATACGCGTTGGCGTTTTAGGCTCCCATTCAGCGCTTGAAATAGGAGCAGGCGCCAAACAGGAAGGCTTCGAAACG
>JBNVCD010000081.1:0-6975 GCA_050410875.1 Bathyarchaeia archaeon
CATGGAAGAATCCTTTATCCATTCTCCCCGCTTTTCCAACTTTGCTCACCATTTGCCGCAGTTAAATGTGTGTCTAAGCTTGAGGTTTAAACGTTCATAATATGGGGGTATAGCCCTGCCCGTCATATCCAAAGCTGTAAAAGATGTTTTGCATTTGTCAGTTAACAGATAAAGGCAGATTACCTCTTCTTTAATTGGTCGGTTTTGAGGTTTTTATGCAAATTTTTTTGAGAAAATCAAAATTCTTAAAACACAGTTTTTGGCTTTAAAACTTTATCAAACAACTTTAAAGGCAGCGTTTGAAATGTTTTGAGCACTTAGTTTTGTAAATTAATGCAATTGTTTAATTATTTACACTTCTGTTTTCTCAGTTGCCAAAGTCTTTAGCAACGTTTAGAGTTTGAGCAATCAGGTTTTCGCGTATTTGCTCTGTAGTTTCGCCATTTTTTGAATGCTTTCCTTTCTGAACATGTTCTTCGACGTGTTTTTCTATGGCGTCGCTCATTTTTTTGATGTCAGGCACTACTAGGATTACTGCTCCGCAAGAGCATTTGATGACGGGTATTTTTGTTTTAGTTTTGTGGGGGTGACGTGTTTTGGGCATTTCTTTAACCTTGGCGAGCATGGACTGGATTACTGTAAATTGTACTTTTAGTTCTTTTTTGCGCGCTCTATTATTTAAGCTACAAAGCTAAAATTAAATTATGCTGTATCGTAAAACTGATTAAACTATAAAGCAACTTGGGACAAAAAAAACAGGAATACAATTAAAGTTAATTGGTGTTTTTTCGCATTTTATTCAGGTCAATTTCGAAGGCGGCTACTGGGTTCTCCAGTTTCCAGGCTTCCAGAACTTGAGGGTGTATTTCGCCAACGACGCCTATTGAGTCGTCGTTTACTGTAACTGCGCCAACTCGTCCTTCGATGAAGCTTGGGTGATGGGTAGCTTGGATTGTCCATGTAACGTTGAGGTTTTTGAGGAAGGCGTCGAGAACCGCTTTGACTTCGCTGAAGTTTGCGTTTATGTGGCTTGTTGCTGCTGCAAGCCAGTCTTCATCGCGCGTTTTGGTTTCGCATGTTTCGTCTATGTAGGTGACTTTGCCGATTTCAAAGATTCTTTGTGGAAACTCGACGGATTTGTTGTTGCTGAGGAACTCCATTAAACTGGGCAGTATGCGGTTTCTTAGGCAGGTCATGGTGAGTACTTTTGGGTTTTCTACTTCGACGAGGGGGGTTTCTTTGCAGTTCATTTTTGTGAATAAGTTGTCGGGGTTTGTTAGGGTGTACGTTAAAATCTCTTGGTAGCCTGAGCCTATCATGAGTTCTCGGGCGAGGTTGATTAGGCGTCGTTCAGCTTTTTCTGCGCCTGTTGTTTGGAGGTCTCGCCAGCGGGGAGCGATGTTGTTGTAGCCGTATGCAACTGCTACGTCTTCTACGATGTCGATGGGGTGCATTACGTCGGTGCGGTAGCATGGGATGATGACTTCGACTGTGTTTTCTGAGGTTGCCCCGATGTTTAAGCCTGCAGTTAGGAGTAGGTCAGCGATTTGGGTGGAGTTTAGATGTAAGCCTAAGATTTTGTTTGTGTATGCCACGTCTAAGTTCATGTGTCTGCTGCTGAAGTTAGGTGTAACGGTTTGTTTTGCAGGGTAAATTTTGTCGTTTGGGTAGTGTATTGTTGTAGCGTAGGCTTTGCCGCCTTGTTCAATCAGCGAGATCGTAACGAGGTTTAAGGTGTTGAGGACTGCTTGGTGTATGGTGCCTGTTACTTCTACGAGTAGGTTTTGTGTTTCCTCGGTTACTCGGCCTAGATCATTGGAGTTTATGATTGGGGGAAATGACAAAACTTTCTGTTCAGAATCCAGCAGGATTGGGTAGACGCTGTTGCCTTTTACTATGTGACCGTATTCTATGCCTTTTGGGTGGCGCTCCAAAATTTCGGTTAAGGTCATTTTTTCTGAGAACCCCAAGGGTACAAAGCTGACTTCATTTGGAGCGGCTACGGTGTAGTTTAAGGGTGGCTCGATGAGGTCAAAGTTGTAGATGCCTATTGAGGTTTTTTGTCTGCTTCGGCCATATGTTTTGTCAAGTTTGTCTTGAAGATGCATTAGTCCCCGAATTTTGGAGTCGGTGAGTTTGACGCTTTTAATTATTGAGCAGCATATGAAGGGTCGTATGTCTTTTAGTCTGGCGTCGGCGATGACGTCGATTTGAGGTTCGCTTGCGGTGTACTGCTTCATGCCTTTGTCTATGTGGAGGTAGCTGCGGAGGGCGCGTGTTAAGCCTTCAACGCTCCACAGGTCTGGGCGGTTTGTGTCTTTAAATTCTATGTTGACGGTGCCTGTTTCTTTATCGTAGAATTTGACTTCGCTTTTTACGTATGAAAGGATTTCATCGAGTTTTTCCACGTCATCGTTGATGTCTACTTTGAGTAGCCGTTTAAGCTCGTTATAATCTATATCAATGGTGGGCATGTTAAATTAACTCCTTTTTTCTTAGCCAATCGAGGTTTTGGCTGAAGATGCAGCGGATATCATCCATTTTTGCTCGCATCATAAATAGGCGGTCAATGCCTAGGCCCCACGCGATAACAGGCACTTTAACTCCTAAAGGTTCGGTGACTTCAGGTCGGAATATGCCTGAACCGCCGAATTCTACCCAGCCTAAGCCTTCTTTGTAGGCGCTTAATTCTACACTTGGCTCTGTGAATGGGAAGTAGTCGGGTTTAAAGCGGATTTTGTCTGCGCCCGCTATGTCTTTTGCAAACTTGCCTAGCACACCCAGTAGGTCTCTAAGATTGAGGTTTTCGTCAACCACGATGCCTTCTACTTGGTTAAATTCGGAGAGGTGTGTTTTGTCAACTACTTCGGGGCGGTAGACGCGGGCTATGGAGAAGTATTTGCCGGGGATTTGCAGGTTCTTGCTTAGCAACGTACGTGCACTAAGACATGTGCCGTGTCCCCTAAGGATAAGGCGGCGAGCTTCCTGTGTGGAGTAGGTGTAGCCCCAACCTGTTGAGCCTGTGTCGCCCCCGTTTTCGTGTGTTGCCTTAACTTTTTCAACGGTTTTTTCGTAGGCGCTTATGTCGCCGTATTTTGGATGTTTAACCATGTATATGCTGTCGGCTTCTCTGGCAGGGTGATCCTGCGGCGTGTAGAGGGCGTCAAAGTTGAAGAAAGCGGTTTCTACGCTGGGGCCCGTCATTTCTTTGAAGCCTAACGTTACTAGTTTTGCTCTTACTTCGTCTAGAAAGCTCAGGTAAGGGTGTTTTTTGCCGGGCCACATGCTTGCAACTGGTGCTTCTATGTTGTATTTTTGGAAGGTTACGTTGCGCCAGTTACCTGATATTATGAGTGCTGGGGTTAGCTGAGTGACCTCTTTTTTGCCCGTCATAACGGTTAAGGAGCTTTTTTCTGCGGTTTGTCGTCCTGCGTCGGTGAGCTCTAGTATTCGGGAGGTTTTTTCTTCGACAAGTAAGGCTTTGCGTTTCTTTAACTGTTCAACGGCAGCTTGCAGTTCAGAATTAAGTTTATCTAAGGTAACTTCGTCTTTGCCGTAGAGAATTTGCAGAACTTTCTCGTCGTTTCCCTCTTTTGGCGTGGATAAAACCTGAAGCATACGCGCTTTTGAGTCGAATGCAGCCCATTTTTTTCTTTGCGTCCAACCTAAAGCAATTTGCGCAAATTGCTCTTCCAATTCGGCTTCTTTGGCTGCGTCTTTAAGGGTAGCTTTGCCGCCAAGTGCAATCACCGCGTTTATTAGACGCCTTTCGGGGAGACCGTTTTGGGCGTGTATTTCGCCTTCATGGGTCAATTTAAGTTTTGTTTCGGGTTTAGCGTGAATTTTTATGAGGTTGCTCTCTTGGAGGATTAGTGCTGCGCGCATAACTGCGGCGTCAGGCAACTCAACTTCATGCATCAGTTGTTCAACTGAAGCCTTGCCTTCTAGTTTGTCGAGTGCTGCGAGTATGCGAATTTCGTTTTCTCTGAGTTCAACCATCTTTTTCCCATCTGAGGCGTTAATGCAGTTTTTAGGTTATTTAGTAGTTCTTGTGTCTTCAATAAAAGCATGTTGATAGCGCCTTTTTAGAGTCAACTTACAGTTGCGGTTCAGCTGCAATAGTTAAAAGCGGTGCTCAACTGCGTTTGTAGGGAACCTTAAAAATAGATATATTTAGCTGAAGTCTTCTACTTTCCGAAAAAGAGGTTGTGGTGAAGCCTACGTCAGAACATAGTGGAAACAGCAACGGTGAAATGGTGGTTACGCCTTGGGAGGTCAAAGGTAAAGTAGACTACGACCGTCTCGTACGGGAATTTGGGACGCAACCCTTAACGGATGAGTTACTTAAAAAAATTGGTGAACACACAGGTGCCCTTCATTTGCAGTTAAGGCGCCAGATTTTCTTTAGTCACCGTGACCTAGATGTTGTGATGCGTCTTTATGAGGCTGGGACAAAGTTTGTTCTTTATACAGGCAGGGGACCTTCAGGGCCTGTTCATATTGGTCATTTGGTGCCGTGGATTTTCACGCGTCATCTACAGGAGAAGTTTGGGGTGAGGCTTTATTTCCAGATGACTGACGATGAGAAGTTTCTTGTAGATGATGAAGCTTCTCTGGCGGAAACCCGCAAATACGCCTATGAAAACGCCTTAGACCTTATTGCAGTGGGCTTCAAACCTGAGGATACTTTCATAATTTACGACGTGGAAGACATGGATTTGCTGTACGACGTCACGTTGGAGGTGGCTAAACGCATCACTTATTCTACGGCGCGTGCCACGTTTGGTTTTCAAGAGAGCACCAACATTGGCTGGGTGTTTTGGCCGGCTATTCAAGCTGCGCCCTGCTTTATCCACAAAAAGTTAACAGGTGAAAACGCGCCTGCGTTGATTCCCGCCGCTATAGATCAAGATCCTTATTGGAGAGTCACCCGTGACATTGCCCAGAAGTTGGGCTACTACAAGCCTGCTCAGATTCACTGCCGTTTCTTGCCCGGGTTGGGGGCAGGCGGCAAAATGAGCGCATCTATGCCTGAAACTAGCATATTCACTATGGATCAGCCTGAAGTGGTTAAAAAGAAGGTTTGGAACGCCTTCACAGGCGGCAAAGGCACAGCTGCGGAGCAGCGGAAAACAGGCGGAGACCCAAATGTCTGCAGCATATTCCAGTACTACTTTTACTTGTTTGAGGGAGACGACGCCAAACTAGCTGAGCGCGAACGCAGATGCAGAGCAGGCGAGATACTTTGCGGAGAATGCAAAGCAGATTTGGTGGACAAGCTGAACCGGTTCCTTGGAGAGCACCAGAAACGAAGAGAAAAAGCAAAAGACGTAATTGAACAATTCCACATAAAACGTAAATGAACCTAGTAAAATTGGATGTCATTACTTTTATGCTCTATTCGCGAATATGCAGCGGTACTGTGCCTCACTCAGCCTCAGGCTTTCTTCGGTTTGCTTAAGCTTGTGACATGGTGTACGTTGCCCAGTAGATATGTATATTTGCTGTTTGGATCAAAAAGCGGCGTCACTGTAACTTCACCATATTTTTTTCCTGCAGGGTAAACTGTGGTTTCCTCCCAGCTTACGGCTCTTTTTTCTTCAAGTGCTTGTTTATATTTGCCAAGAACCAGCGGCAGAGAAGGTTCAGGGATGACTTCGTGAACAAGCTTTCCCACCACATGGTTTTTCTGTAAGCCTGTAACATCTAAGAAGGCGTTGTTCACCGTGATAAATCGGTAATTATTGTCTGGTTCAACAGACAGCAAAAACAGCGCTTCAGAGGCATTGTCATAAATTAAAGAGAGCATATCCTGTTGGAACTTCAGTTGGGCTTCGCTTTGTTTAAGCGCCGTTATGTCTCTGGCAACATGCAACGCTCTACTTAGGCGTCCTGTTGCGTCTTTTAGGGGGCTGGTGCTAACTAAAAAGTGCCCGCCTGCAGCAGGCAAATACATTTCCTGAGAATGTTCTTTGCCGTCTTTGAGGGTCTGTATGTAAGGACAAAAGTCAGGAGGCGACTCTGTACCGTGAATGTGCTTGTAGCAAGTTAACCCCACGCATTGGTCAGGCGTTACCCCCAACTTTTCTGCCAAAGCACGGTTGGCTCGCACTATTTGATATTGGTCATCCAGAACGACGATTAGATCTGGAATTGTGTTAAAAGTGGCATGCCATTCCTCTTCAGCAGCCACAAGTTTTTGTTGTGTTTTTTTGAGTTCTGTTATATCCTTTTGAACGGAAATAGAATGAAGCAGTTTACCGCTCTCATCATAAAAAGAGTTAACACTAAGCAAAACTGTTCTCTCTTCACCGCTCTTTGTAAGGACAGAGAGTTCTTGGTCTCTGATTTGACCTGTCTCCAAAAACTGCTTGAATAAAGCCTTCGCTTTTTCACGTGACGAAGGTGCATACAGAGTAAAAACGGCTTTGCCGACTAACTCTTCTTTAGAATAACCAAGATGCTCCAACGCATACCGGTTAACATCCATCAACAGCCCTGTAGGCGAAATAATGTAACTATATACTGGTTCGCTCTCAAAAAACTGCCTAAACCGCGTCTCACTTTCACGTAACGCCACCTCCGCTCTTGCTGATTTAACAGAACTAACAATTGCATGTGCCAACTCGCCATAAACTGTCTGTGGTGAACCTTGTTTATTTAAGTAATAATTGGCGCCTAAATTCAAAGCTCTAATAGCCACTTCTTCTCTGCCCTTACCTGTAAACAACACAAAAGGTATAGCATTGCCCTGTTTACGCAGCTCACCTAAAAACTGCAAACCATCTTTACTGGCCATCTCATAATCCGAAACAACAGCATCATAGTACCCCAACTCAAGTTTTTTAAAAGCCTCATCGACACTAAACGCTAAATCAACATCAAAATCACCCTCCATGCAGAGCAGTTCCCTTGCAACCTCCAAAAACGCTCTGTCATCATCAACACACAAAACCCTAATAGGTTCCACGCCGT
>JBNVCD010000082.1:0-3353 GCA_050410875.1 Bathyarchaeia archaeon
TGGCTTGGAGTTTTTCCAGCTGTTCCTTGAAGTATTTGCCCAAGACGGCGGCGTTTTCGGTCAAGTTCTCTTCTATCAAGGCGTCTATGGCGGCGCATCCTGCGGCGCAGACCAGGGGGCTCCCACTGAAGGTTGTGGAGTGTTCTCCAACTTTAAGCGAGGACATGATGTGCTCTTTTGCTACTGTGATGCCGATTGGTAGGCCTCCAGCGAAAGGTTTAGCAAGACACATTATATCAGGAGTGACACCCCAGTGTTCGCAACCGAAAAGTTTACCGGTTCGCCCAAAGCTAGTCTGCACTTCATCTAAGATTAAGAGGACGTTTTTTTCGTTGCAAAGGCGCTGTAGACCTTCCAAGAAGCCGTCTGGCGGCACGCGGACTCCGCCTTCTCCGCGGATTGGCTCAACAATTACAGCGGCGGTTTTGTCAGTTATTGCTTCTTCCATTTTGTCAAGGTTATCTGGGGGAACATGTTTTATGTCAGGAACCAGCGGCAGAAAAGGTTCTCGGTATTTTTTGTCCCATGTAGCGGAGAGGGCGCCCATGGTTTTGCCGTGGTAGCCGCCCATCACCGCGATTATTTCAGGTTTGCCGGTGTGTTTGCGGGCAAGTTTTATGGCGCATTCCACTGATTCAGCGCCGCTGTTTGAGAGAAACGCCTTGGTCAATCCTTTAGGTGTTATGCTTGTGAGTTTTTCTAGAAACTCAGTTCGTTTGTCGTTATAGAGGCTAGCGTGACATGAAATGAGAGATTTTGCCTGTTCGCAGATTGCCGCGACCACTTTAGGATGACAGTGGCCGAGCAATGCTACACCGTAGCTGCCCATGCAGTCCACGTATTCTTTGCCGTTTATGTCCCAAACTGTAGCGCCTTTACCCTTAGTTATAACTATGGGGCGTTTGCCGAAGACGTTCGCCATCAGCTTGTTTTCTTGGTCAATTATGTATTTTTCATTCACAGGTGATCACAGTGCCAGTTTCATGTTTTAACGCGGCAGAAATGGGGTTTTTCCCTGCGCCTGAAGTTATAAGGACCTCGCTGACGCCCTGATTGAGTGCCTCTAGCGCTGCATGAACTTTGGTGCTCATGCCCGCGCCTATGTCTTTGAGGATTTCTTTGACCTCTGAAGCACTGATTTTTGGTATGCGCTCACCTTTGAGCAGTAAGCCTTCAACATCGGTGAGGAGTATGAGGCGGTCAGCTTTAAGTGCCCCAGCGATTGTCGCGGCGGTTCGGTCGCCGTCTACATTGAGGGGTTCATATTCTTGGCTCATGGCTATAGGCGTCACGACTGGCGTGTAACCTTTTTCCATGAGAAAATTTAACAGATCGGTGTTGACTTGAGTTATTTTTCCTGTGTAGCCGCCGTCTATGACACGTTTGCGTCCTCTTTCGTCAACCACTATGAGGCGGGCTTTACGCTCTGCCTTCAGTATAGCCCCGTCTAAACCTGACAAGCCTATTGTGGGTACGCCTTGGCTTTGCATTGCCAAGGTGATTTGTTTGTTGATTTTACCAGCCATCACCATTGTGTAGATCTCGATTGTTTCTTTATCAGTGTAACGGCTTCGGAAGCCTTCAGGCGAGATTATGAATTTTTGTTCTTTGCCCAGTTTGGAGGCGACTTCTGTGACTTCAACTCCGCCCCCGTGAACCAGAACCGCCCTGTTTTCTCCGAGCACGCTCTTCAGGTCGGTGACAAGGTCATTTGAAGCGCCCTCTCTGAGTATACTTCCACCCATTTTTACTACGAGCAGCATGGTTCATCACATCGGATGGAAACCCGTACTTTTCAGCCCGGTTGTTTCGTCGATGCCCAGCATTAAGTTGAGGCATTGGACGCCTTGGCCGGAGGCGCCTTTAACCATGTTGTCGATTGCTGAAAACATCAACAGGTGGTCTGTGTGAGGGTCAATTTCGAAGCCTATATCACAGTAGTTGGTGCCTTGGGTGATTTTAGGGTCAGGAAGCTGGTATATGCCCTTCTGGTATTTGACGAAGCGTATGAAGGGTTCACCCTCGTAGGTGCCGCGGAGTGCCCTCCACAGGTCTTTGGAGGCTATAGGCTGTTTTGGAAAGGCATGAATAGTGACGAGTATGCCGCGTATCATGTTTACTGCATGGGGAGTGAAGGAAATTTTGACGGGTTCACTTGAGAAGGCGTTAATTTCCTGTTCGACTTCTCCTATGTGGCGGTGCATGGTTACCTTGTAGGGTCGGACGCCACCAGCCCGTTCAGGGTGATGCGAAGCCGCAGTAGGTTTACTACCTCCGCCTGAGGAACCCACTTTGAGGTCGGCGACTATGTGTTTTTTGTCAATAAGATCAGCCTTGATTAACGGGGTTAAAGCTAGAATTGTGGCGGTTGCCATGCATCCTGGGCACGCGACAAGGCGGGCTTTTTTTATTTCTTCACGGTGCAACTCCGGCAGGCCGTATGCGGCTTCTTTGAGGAGCTGGGGGTTGCTGTGTTTCCAGCCGTACCATGTTTCGTAGTCAGCTGGGTTTTTGAGGCGAAAATCCGCGCTCATATCAATGACTTTCAACCCTGCTTCTAAAAGTTTGGGGACAAGGTTGACTGAGCCTCCGTGCGGGGTTGCTGTGAAGACTATATCACAGTTTTTTTTCAGTTCGGCTATGTCTTGAGGAACAAATTTTAGTTGGGTCAGCCCGCGCAGGTTTGGGTGAACATTAAAGATGTATTCGCCTGCGCTTTGGCGGCTGGTAACCATTGTTACCTCTGCTTGTGGGTGTAGAAGGAGAAGACGCAGAAGTTCTCCTCCAACGTAGCCTGTTCCACCGATTATGCCTATGCGCATCATTTTTGTTTTTTCACCTTTAGTTTGTTACTTTTAGAGCAGGCTTTGGGCGCCTCTTAGAAGGGGCTCCGCGACGTTTATACCTGCTATGAGGCGAGTTTGCTCCCAAAACTCGGGGCAACTGTTAGCCTCGTGGAAGACTATGTGGTCTTGGTTTGTTTGCACATTTTCTTCGATTATGCTTTTAATCTTAGCGTAGGGTTCAGTGCTCATGTAAGTTTTGAATGCTGCTTCCAGCTTGCTGTTCTAAATTCACGTAAACGGGCTTCGTCCTTTTTGACCTTTGCGACAGCAGCGAAGGGTTCTGCCGCCTTTTGGAGCTCAGCTTTTACGGTTTCATCGTCAACTTGTTTGTTTTCACCTACGTTAACCATGGCATCTAACGCGAAAACCCACGCCTCATGGTTTTTTCCCAAGGTTTTTCCGCATTTCACCGCCAATTCTTGGATGCGCGGAGGTAGTTTTGCGTCAAAAACTAGGTTTCCAAGGAAGGTGTTTGTGCGAAAATCAGTGAAACCTGCGCGTGCCAAA
>JBNVCD010000082.1:3363-6969 GCA_050410875.1 Bathyarchaeia archaeon
TGCCTTTTTCTTTGGAGACTATTATACGGAGGTCATAGAACCATTTTTGGATGAGTTCTTGTGCAACTATGCCGACGGGATTTATAATAGAAGGTTCGGTTTTTTGAATATCGCCAAGGAGGGTTTGGCGGTTTTTGGAGAGGACAATACCTTTACCGTGGGTGCCAGCGTCAGGTTTTATGACTATTTCTGCGCCGATTTCTTGCTGTAGCAGGTCAGCGATGTCGGGTTCGTTGTGTATAACTCGGCCGTCTTTGGTTTTGTCAAATGGGTCGCATGGCACATAGGTGGTTTTTGGGATGGGCAGCTTGAGTGCCCAAAGTTCTATGAGAGTGCGGAATTTACTGTAACATGTGAATTCTATCGCGGAAGAATTGATGACTTTTTTCCCTAAAACTTCTAAGGTGTGAGCGGCGTAAACTCGGCGGTTTTTGCTTTGGGCACGGTTCAGAACCACTTTTACGTCTTTGAAGGTATCTGTGAAGTTTTTGCCTTTGCTGGCGACGTTAAGCATGTTTTGTCCTATGGTTATGGCGATTTTGCGAAAAGGGATAAATGTCAAGTCGATGCCGAGTTGTTCTGCGGTGAGTTTGATGCCGTTTTCGTCGTTTTCGGAGCGTTCATAAAGAAGACCAATGCTCATTGTTGATGCGCCCTACGCCTAAAATTTTTAAGTAAAAAATATGTTTGGAGATGAGCTAGGTAAAATATCCATTGATAGGGGTTGTGTTTTGGTGAATACTGCTTATTCGCCCCAGTCTTCTCCTTCCAATGTTAGTTCTTGAAGGTCAACACAGTCCCCGTTTACATCTTTCACTTCAAGTTCCAGTCCACATCCCGGGCAACTGAGGATTTCTCCTTTCGCTGCGTCGGTTGGAACGTCTAGGTCGGCGTCGCAGTCGGGGCATTTTGCTTTCATCTGTTTCACCTCTTGGATATTTAGGGTTTGTGTTTGTTTACTCATCTTGTTCTCACGTTTATTTTATACGAAATATCTTGCTGATTTAGCCACGTGACTTTTAAACATTGTGACTTATTTGTAACATACATAACTTTTGATGTACCAAATAGAACAACCTTGATAACGCATTGGCTTGTTTTTGGTGCGTAAACAGGAAAAACGTGGGCGAAACAAACGAAAAACGCAACAACACACAAAAGTAAATGCGAAATCATTAAATTTTGACGAAACGAAAGCTATTCTTGGTGTATGTGGATGGATGAAAAAGATAAGGAGATTCTGAAAATTCTCAAAGAGAATGGGCGTGCAGGCTACATCGACATTGGAAGACAGGTTGGTTTATCTGAAGGCGCCGTTAGGAAAAGAATCAAAGCTCTCTCTGATGGCGGCGTTATCCGTAAATTCACAGTCAAAATTGGCGTAGCAGAAGGCGCAGAGGCAATAGCTTTGCTGTCCACAAATCCGGCTTTGCCGACGCAGGAAGTTTCTAAAAAGATCCGAGAAATTCCAAATGTGGAAACCATCTACGAGGTAACAGGGGAATACGACATAGTCGCGGTAATAAGCGGTATGAACGTTGTTGAAGTTAACGAGTGTATAGAAAAAATCCGCCGTGTAGAAGGCATACAGAAAACTAACACCATGATAGTACTGCGCAGTTGGTAGCCAAAACTCTACTAATTTTCTGGTTTGACTTGCAGATAGTAGGCGGTGAAAACGCCGCTGCTCGCGCCGTAGAGGTTCTTCAAGTAGTCAAGCGCGTCTTGGAGGGTTATAGCGGTGGGGACGACAAGTTTGAAGTTGTCGGCGCGTATAACATCTGTCAGGCAACCTGTCTCTGTTTTCATTATGGGCAACCTTAAGTAATTTTTGCCACACTGGATAACTGCGATTTCACCACGAGCAGGTTTACCTTTGCGTACATCTATGGTTTTATGACCTGCTTTAATCCATGCGAAGACTTCGCTTTTTGCGGGCAGCAACGGCATATCTTACATCACACCTCGAGCTTAAAGACAAATGGGGTTCCTAATAAATTGATTTTCTCCGCTCAAACCAAAGTTATAGGGCAGTTGAAGTTTGAAGGATTACGCAACATAAACCAATAAGAGAGGTAACCTACAGGATGGTCTTGTCTGTTTTGGTTTTCAACAAAGCTGCACCTAAACCTAAGAATGGCAAAGTCCAAACGTCTATGGTTAAAGCTAAATCTAAATTGCCACTTGAAAGTGAGTAAGCCAAATAAATTACGTAGTGAACCCCGATCATGAGCAGTGAAAAACCAAACCATTTAATTGATTCGCCCTTGTTTTCAGTCAATAAGTAGGCTCCCGCAACGGCGAAAACCACCGCTACCGACAACGTTATCATGGATCCTAAAAAGCTCCATGAAGCTACACCTTTAAACAAAAAACTGTGCCCTACCACCTCGATCATGTCAAACCAGCGGAAAACCACATTAAACCACAAAGCCGCTGCGTAGCCCACCGCGGCTACACCAGCCCACTTCAACACCTTCGCTTTGTCCTCAAGACGAACCTTAAAGCTAAGAAGCATAATGGGTACTCCTGCGAAAACCGCCTGCATCAAAAAGGCAACACCTAAAAAATTTAAGCCTAAACCTAGCCACCATAGGCCGGAAGGAAACAACAAAACGTGATAGGTGCCTTCCAAGAAGAGGGCAGCTTCAACTATTCGCTCCACTAAAGAAGAACGGGGCTTAACAGTGCCGCCGGCGCAAACTAGAAAAGCCGCGGTCAAAGCCAATACAACGCCGCCAAACCTTGTCCATAGCCCCGCTAGCCGCGATAAAAGCACGCCTAAATTGCCTGTGTAAAAATCTTGTTTTCCAGAAACCACATTAAAGAGGTGCTGGAAGTTTGAAGGAAACATGTAGATAACCCAGACAAGCAGAGAGCACAAGCTAGCAAACAACCAGATTTTCACGCTGCGACTAAACTGGATCACACTTCAAGCCTCAAAACAGCTTCTGACGGCGAGACTCCGTCTGCGTCACATATCAAAAGTACACATTCTTTAAAACCTTAACTCGACCCTACTCCTTAAGCCGGCAATACTTTTTAGAGTAGTCATCAGCACTAGGGAAAACTTCGCGTACCCGTTGGTGGCGTCGCTCAGAGTTTAAGCAGTTTGCCAGAACCACTACATCACGTGTTTTGCTGAAACTTTCAGTTTTGCCGTTTTCTCTTTGCCGCGTTATTTTTATGCAGTCATCCACCATGCAACTCAACACGCAGGCGCCACAGTAAACGCATAAGTCCTCGATTACGCCGACTTCGCCTGTTTTCCAGTATAACGCGTTGGTGGGGCAGGCTTTGATGCAAAGTTTACATTGCACGCCGACACAAGTGTATTTATTGATGCTGATTTTGCCTTCTTTAAAGAGGTCTTTCACACCTGTGGGTTCCAAAAGTTCTTGACGGGGACTCTTTTTGACAGACTTCTGCGCTGAAGTTTCAGAGAGCAAATTGAATATGTCTATGTCTGCAGATTTTTTTTCAGCCATCTAAACCGCCACAAACAGGCAACTAACTTCATTTCTATTATAAGCATGAATTATAATTGCTTATCTCCCACGTAGACTCAATAATCCCATGTAACACTTATAACTTGGACAAACAACA
>JBNVCD010000083.1:0-383 GCA_050410875.1 Bathyarchaeia archaeon
GGTGTTTCTATGCCGTGGTCAATGCTGTTTCGCAGCATATGAATTAAAGGCTCGCCTATCTCGTCTAGCACTGTACGGTCAACTTCAATGTCTCTGCCTTCCATAACCAAATCTATCTTCTTATTTTTCTTAATTGACAAATCTCGAACAAGTCTGGGGAATCTGTCAAAGATCTGGCTTACCGGCACCATACGAACCTGCATAACTAGGTCTTGAAGATCAGCGGTTAATCGGTCAATGTTTTCAGTAATCCGCTTTAACCCCTCGTTTTTTATGTCGGCTGTAGCTTGAAGTAAAGCAATTTTGTTTATGACTAGCTCGCCTACCCAATTCATGAGTTTATCAAGCTGATCAAATTTTACGCGGACTGTTTGAGCAGAATA